>QKFE01000313.1 GCA_003252225.1 Kiritimatiellales bacterium
AACGGGGGCATCCCGGAAAAAGCACCCTCTATTTTCCAGCCGTTGCGCGGAGCGGGCCATCCAATCAAACGCTCGGCGTCTTCATCGCCAACAATCATACGTTTAACCGGGAAGCTATCGCAAAAAACGAGACCGCCTTATTCGGCCGACAATTTGGAATAGCCGACGACCAATCCGCCGTTTTTGGTTTGCCCGACTAATTTGCCGACAAAGTTTTTTCCGGTTAAGCCATTTTCACCGGCAAAGATCAGCACAAGCCCATCGGCATGTTTTTCAGTTTTCACAACGGCTGCGCCGCCGCCGAAGTTAACCGTTTCCGATCCGCCAAACCGGAGCGATTTCAAATCCAGATCATTCGCGGCATCAAACCCTGTTTCCGAATGAATCAGAATACGGATCTCTTTCGTTTCCGCATCAACCGGTGTTTCATTGAGCATAGATAACCGTTTATAAACAACCAGCGGAAGAATCAGATGCTTCGAGCTGTGGCTGTCGTTGCCGTAATCCTCCTCCTTCGGCACATCAACTGCGGCCAGTGAAAGGTGCGTTGCGCGGCCGAATTCATCTTGCAGCACATTCGGGCGTTCAACCTTGTACCAGAACGTACGGATTCCATCCTCGTATTCCGTGCACGTCGGCGTGTAAGCCAGCCCCTGTTCATATTTCCAGTTCACGCCGTCCGGCGAGCGCAGATAGATTGCCCGATAATCCAGAAAGGCGTTGATGATCATGTGATACTGCACCCCGTCAAACCACATCGTCGGGTCTTCATAATTTGATTTGCGATAATACTCGGGAATGGTTTCATTAAACTCAACCGCCTTGGTCAGCACAGTATACGGCCCGAGAATGCCGACCGTGCTGCGCATCATTGCACCGGCTTTGGTCACCATCAGAAAACTGCCGTCTTTGCACTGCACTCCGCACAGGTTGTTGCGATAACGATACTGACGTTCCTGCTCAACCAGCGGATTATCAAAATCGACCTGTATTTCGCCTTCGAGCTTCCACGGGCCTTTTATGCTGTCCGATATAAACACCATCGGCTTCCACTCGATCAGCGAATAGAGCGCATAACGGCCGTCATTCAGCCGAATAATATTGGCGTTGTGCCCCAGCCCGTTTTTGTAGTCATAAGCCAGATCGCGCACCACCTTGAACGGGCCGGTCGGCTTATCGGAAACCACATAGGCCACCGTCGATTCCGGCCACGCCCAGTGCCCTTTACGATGACCCTCCGGCCAGCGCACCACATTCATGTGAAACTTGCCGCCCTCTTCAATCACCTTGCCGCCCCAATAGGACCAGGCATAATCCTCAACCCCGTTGTCCGGATCGCGCGGTTTCACCGTATCCGCGCCCCACACATCCGCGCGCAGTTCATTGTGAATCGGCATCGGCAGAATCAGATCACTGAACGCCGCGCCGCGAATCATTTTAACGCGCGCCGCCGCCGTTTCAGACAGCCCGCTTTCATTCCCGCTCAAATCGACCGATTGAACGACGTACACATTTTCGGCCCCTTTCATCGGCAGCATATCTTCAAAGCTGTTGCCGGTTACATGCGGCGCAATACACGTCAGGTCGTCTTTGTTTTTCCCCCGATAAATTTTGTAATGAGCAATGTCCTGTTCATCGGTTTTCCAATACAGCTTCACCACCCACTCTTCACCGAAGGCTTTTAGTGCGAGGGGGGCCGCGGGGGGAACAGAATCCATTTTTCGCGCCTCAACCACCGGGGAAACGGATGCGCCCTGCTTCACCGCATAATAATAGGATCGGCCATTAACAGCAGACCGATCGATCCAGCGGTTACCCCGAATTTCACCGGCCAGTTGCTGATATCCGCTGCGTTCATTTTCACTGCGGTAAATCGCAAAGGCTTCTTCCCGCTCAGCATTCCACGTCAGTTCAATTCCTTCGGCGACCGCATTGGCAGCAAGTTCCGCAACCGGGAAATTTTGCAGGATTATCAGATCAAACCATTCAACAGAAACAAGAATACCGTGCGTCGTCTCCAGCGTAAATTTTGCCTTCGGCATTCCGCGTGCCGCATCTTCAGCAGAGACCGTATAAAAACCTTCAAACACCTGCGGCTTTTCCGGCCCGTTCGGCACCTTCACTTGACCGGCAACGATATGTTCCTGTTCACCGAAAACCAGCGCCAGCGAAACACGGCCATCGCACGGATATTCCGTGTTCGACGCAAACCGCCACATCAAAACATCGCCCGTTTTCAGCGCTTTAATTGCGGTGTGGTCGAGCACGACGGATTCAAACGTCGCCCGCTCCTTCCCGGTATTCATCATTTTTCCGAGCGCGAATCCGGCATGCCCCCAGCCCGCTCCCGCCACGTCCGTTTTCCAATACGGCGACTGACCGGGATTGCGCCACCCCGCTTTCACCGCCTCAAAATCACCGTCCAAAACACTTTGGCCCGGAAGATTCTGCCCCATCAGCACCACATCCGCGTGAACGCAAAGCCCCAGCGCAAAAATACCGGCCAAACCGGAAACCGTCTTTTTCATCATCTACTGCCTTTCACAACCATTAACAAGCAGCACAACATACGGCCAACCGGAGGACAGAACCATTATCCAAAGGATATAACCCCGTTCCGAAGCTTCAAACCGGCACATCAACCCGAAATCGCGCATTGTAATACACACCCAAAACCGTTTACATGCAGCTCAACTTTTTTCAACACAAAGCGCGAACCATGAAATTCAGACCCTGCATCGATTTACATAACGGCAAAGTCAAACAGATCGTCGGCGGCACACTGACCGACGGCACGGAACCGGAAACCAACTTTGTCTCCGAAAAACCGCCCGCTTTTTATGCCGAGCTCTACCGTAAAAACAACCTCATCGGCGGGCACGTCATCAAACTCGGAACCGGGAACGACGAAGCCGCCCGCGAAGCGCTCGCCGCGTGGCCGGGCGGTTTGCAGATCGGCGGAGGAATGACTGCGGAAAATGCCGCCGAATGGCTCGAAGCCGGCGCGGATAAAATTATCGTCACCTCCTATTTGTTCCAAAACCGAAAGCTTGATCCCGCCCGCCTCGATTTACTGATGAAAAAGGTCGGCCGCGACCACCTCGTGCTCGACCTCAGCTGCCGGAAAAAAGACGGTCAATATTATGTTGTCACCGACCGATGGCAGACCTTCACCGACTGCATTGTGAATGAACACTCGCTGAAAAAACTGGCCGACTGCTGTTCTGAATTTTTGATTCACGGCGTCGATGTTGAAGGCAAACAGCAGGGCATGGACGAAGAACTGATTAGACTGCTGGCCGATTACTGCCCGATTCCGTGCACCTATGCCGGCGGCGTCCGCGACCTCTCCGACCTCGAAAAACTGAAACAGGCCGGTAACGGAAAAATCGATGTAACCGTCGGCTCCGCCCTCGACCTGTTCGGCGGCTCTCTGCCCTACGAAAAGGTGGTGGCTTTCTGCACACCGTAACGTGCTTCATCGGTTACACCAACACAGCACTATAATGGTAAGGGTTCAGCTTTGCCGGAACCGGTCGCGACAATGCGCGACTGCAAGAGTGATTCACCCTTCTACTCCCCGATGATTTTGACGAGGGCGCGTTTTTGGCGGAGGCCGTCGAGTTCGTAGTAGAAGATGGATTCCCACGGGCCGAAATCGAGTTTACCGTTGGTAACGGCGACGACGACTTCGCGGCCCATAATGGTGCGTTTAAGGTGGGCGTCGGCGTTGTCTTCGTAGCCGTTGTGGGCATATTGGTCGTACGGTTTTTCGGGGGCGAGTTTTTCGAGCCAGCGTTCAAAGTCGGAATGGAGCCCGCCTTCGTTGTCGTTGATGAATACGGCGGCGGTGATGTGCATCGCGTTGACCAGACATAGCCCTTCTTTAATGCCGGATTCGCGGAGGCACTCTTCGATCTGCGGGGTGATGTGAATGATCTGCCGGCGGCGCGGTGCTTCAAACCACAGTTCTTTCCGATACGATTTCATGTGTCCTCTCCTTTTACACAGAACCCCCAGCACCCAAATAATTTTCACCACAGAGGACACAGAGGCACTGAGCATTTGTCCCCTTAGTGCCTCTGTGCTCTCCAGCGAAGCGGGTGGTAAAAAATATTGCGACAGAGCTGTGTTGTATTTCGTGGTTCATCTCTTGACTTAAAAATGCAGTTCGTTGAGCGGAATCAGCACCTGATTTAAATAGAGCTGTTTGACGAGTTCGCAGTCGAGCCGGTGTCCGGCTTTGTAGGATTTAATTTTGCCGACAAACAGGCCGTTATTAATCAGAGCAATCGCCGCGAGCAGATCGAGTACGGCGCGGTGCCAGGCGGCTTCGAGCGCTTTGCCTTCGTGCAGAAGCCGCGGTTCGTTGATGTAACGTTTTTTACTGGCGATGGAGACGTTCTTTTTGTTGTAGCCGAGGTTGCGGACATCGGCGAAAATTTTGCCGATGGTGGCGCAATAGATCACTTTTCCGAATGAGGTGTTGGTTCGGGCGATGGAGGCCATTCGGGTCAGTTCTTCGCATACGGGAAAAACGATACGCTGCTGTCCGATGGCGGTGTTAAAATTAATGGCGCAGTCAACGGTGAGCTGCGGGTTGTTTATATCGTCCGGCGGGGCGAGCGTGACGAAGTCGCCGTACGTTCCGCCGACGGTTACCGGCTCTTTTACGGTGACATACGGCACCGGTTTGTCGGTGGTGACTTTGCCGCATTTTTCGAGCGCTTCCACCAGATCGAGGCTGCCCTGTTCAAAAAGCGGCGGATCCCCGGAATCGAGCTTGATCATCAGATTATCGATGCCCATGCCCATCCGCAGCGAAATGATGTGCTCGACCATACGGACATAGTTGTGCGGATTGCCGGAGCGAAGCACAATATTGCTGACAATCTGCCCGGTGGTCCAGACGTTGGCGATCCCGACGCGAATCGGGAGCGATCCCGGCAAATCGGTTCGGTCGAGCCACCAGCCTTCCATATGAGTCGGCTCGAAAGTGATTGAGCGGGTGGCTTTTCCCATAAAGGTTCCGGGGCCGGAAAGGGCGGCTGATTTTGCGACGGTGGTTTGGTATTTCCGCGCCGGTTCGATCTGTTTATCACTTAAATCCCAGTCAATCGGCTGGTTATTCATCGCGGCGTACGAGGCTTTCACGGCTTCGCCGTCGCCCATTAAAATGGTTCCTGGATCTGTTATCATAAAATCGGTCCGTTCTTGTTTTGAACTGCTCAAGCGAATGACATACATTACGTTTTTTCGTTCATTCAACGCAACCAAAAGGAGGCGTCAGGGACGCCGCAATTGAGAATTAAGATTTTAGAATGAAGAATAACCAGCCAACTGCAGCTTTGCTAACCCAAAGGCCAACGCCGCCTGAATTCCGTAATTCTGCATTTTTCATTCTCCATTCTTCATTGGGGGGCTCTGCTTGAAAAGCGGCCAAATTCTGCGTTCCGCCGGCGTGGTGGGCAGCTTTACTCTGCTCAGCCGCGGACTGGGTATGCTGCGCGATGTCATCATCGCCTACTATTTCGGCACCTCCCTTTTGGCCTCCGCCTTTTTTGTGGCCTTCACCATCCCCAACCTGTTTCGCCGCCTTTTCGGCGAAGGGGCGCTTTCGGCCGCGTTTATCCCGGTATTTGTCGAAACCCGCACCCGGCAGGGCGATAAAGCGGCGTGGGATATGGCCTCAAAGGTCGTGACGCTGGCCGCCGCGACGCTCAGTACGATCGCCATTCTGGGCGTTCTGGCCTTCTCCATCGGAACCAAACTGCCCGGTATTTCCGAAAAGTGGGTTGTCACCTTTGACCTTGCGCGCGTGATGTTCCCCTATGTTCTGCTGATCTGCATGGCCGCCCTTTCGATGGCCGTGCTCAATTCATTCAAACACTTCGCCACCTCCGCCTTTGCGCCCTGCCTTTTGAACCTTATTTTAATCATCACGATGCTGGCCGTTTTCCCGCTTATCGGCGAAAAACCGGTCAATCAGGCTATGGCGCTTTCGTGGGCCGTACTCCTCGCCGGCGCGGCGCAGTTCGCCATTCAAATGCCCGCCCTCAAACGCTTCGGTTGCCCCTTCAAATTTTCCAGCCGATGGAACGATCCGCGTGTCAAAGAGATGCTGCTGTTAATGGGCCCGGCCGCGCTCGGAATGGCGGTTACCCAGTTTAACGTTTTGATCGACCGCCTTTTGGCGATGTGGATCGGCGGATGGGCTCCGGCCGCCCTCTTTTACAGCGAACGGCTGATTTATCTCCCCCTCGGCGTCATTGCAACGGCGATGGGCACCGTACTCCTGCCCGCCTTTTCCACCCACGCCGCCGAAGAAGACGCCGAATCAATGCGCGAAACCATCAATCAGGCCCTGCGGCATTTGGCCTTCATCATGACCCCCGCCACACTCGGTCTGCTCGCCCTTGCACCGATCATTATTCAAACCCTGCTCGAATGGGGCGGAAGTTTTGACGCCGACTCCACCCTGCTCAGTGCACGCGCGCTGATGTTTTATGCGCCCGGTCTGGTCGTATTCAGCGCCGCCAAAGTTTTTGTTCCCGCCTTTTACGCCATGAAAGACACCAAAACACCGGTCAAAATCGGTATATTTTCCGTCGCGCTGAATCTGGTCATGAATATCATCTTCATCCTGACCCTGCCCGAATACTGGAAACACGCCGGCATGGCGTTTTCCACCGTACTCGCCGAACTCGCCGGAATGGCCATCCTCGGGCGGATTCTCACCCGCCGCATCAAAAACATCCAATGGCGGCAGATTGCCGGAAGTTTCCTGCGAAGTCTGCTTTGCGCCGTCGTTATGGCCGCCGCCGCGTGGTCGGCCGCATATTATTCACAGCCGCTTTTAACCGGTTATCTGCCCGCCAAAATCGCCCAGATCACCGTCCTCGCCCTCGCCCTCGGAACCGGCGCACTGACCTATTTGATCCTCTCGTTCAAATCCACCGAATTCCGCGAAATCCGATCCGCGCTGCGACGATAAACACCGACCGAAATCAGGCCCGGGGAGAGTGGGGGCGCGGGGGAGAGAGGGGAAACACCCCGCATCGGAAGCAGCCACGAAAAACACGAAATCTCACAAAAACAGAACGATCCAGTTTGTGGCGTTTTGTGTTTTTTGTGGCTGAAAAATGGTCCTCTATCTTGTTGAAACATCCGTGTTTGTCCGCGTTCATCCGCGGTTCATTTCTGTTTCAAGAATAAACCGCTATCCGGATCACACCAGATTCGCGTTCAGCAGCGCGGTGGCAATCGCGAGGTCGGTTTTATTCCGGATTTTCAGGTTCTTTTCACCGGCCTCAACCATATGCACTTCGTACGGCTTCCGAACCCATTCCGACTCGTCATCGATCAGTTTCACGCCTTTGTTTTTCGTATCGACCAGCTTCTCAAGCACCTCAGCCTTAAACACCTGCGGCGACTGGGCAATCCAGACCGAATTGCGGTCAAGTGTCTTGGCGGCCTTCACCCCTTTCGGCGCAACCTTCACCGCATCGGGTATTTTACGGGCGGCAATGGAACAGCCGTAGCGCTTCGCCGCTTTAACCGTTTCCTCGAGAACAGCAACCGAGACAAACGGCCGCGATGCCTCCTGAATAATAAGGGTGGAAGCCGGCTCCGGCAGTTTGGAAAGAACGGTACGCAGCGTACTCAACCGGCTCGAACACCCGACCACAATACCGACCAATTTGGAACAGCCGTAGCGTTTGACAATCTGTATCGCAGTATCAACCCGCTCTTTCCCGACGGCGACAATAATACCGTCCACCGCGTTCGAAGTCTGAAATGTTTTCAGCGAATGCGCCAGCACAGGAACATTCCCCAGACTCAAATACGCCGTTTCCGTCCCCGAGGAAATCTCCTCCTCTTTCCCGCACGCAATGATAATTCCCAGTGTATTCATTCTCTCTCCCAACTTTGCCGATGTGGCAACCCTCGAATATGCAGGAATTTACAAGTTTAAAAAGAGAAGGTCAAGTTTTGCGACCAACGATTCCCTTTCATTTCACCCCCTTTTGCCCCACTATGCCCGTATGCCGGAAGAGAAGCCCATCCTGATTCTGTACGACGGAAACTGCCCGCTCTGCTGCCGGAAAACCGCTTTTCTCAAACGCCGCAACCGGCGCGGAACGCTCGAATTCACCGATATCCGCCAACCCGAATTTCAGGGGGCTGACTGCGGGATCGCTCAGGAAACACTCGAAAAACAGATCCACGCCGTTTTACCGGATGGAACCGTTGTTTCCGGAATGGACGTCATCCGGGCCGCTTACGCTGAAATCGGCCTCCATTGGCTCGCCGCCCCCACCGGCTGGCCTGTTTTCCGCCCCCTTTTCGACCGCCTTTACGGCTGCATCGCCCGAAACCGAACCAAAATCAGCCGCTATTTCAAATGAAGGCAAAATCCGCCCTGTCGCCGAAAAATGCACGTTTAGTCAATTTATACACAACATCTTGTACAAACCTAACATTCGCTCCACAAATTGTGCGTTGACATAAATCCTCTGCTGAAGCAAAATTTGAGCGTAATGAGCAAATACACACCACGATTTCAGGGGCTGCAAAGGAGGTCGGAAAGAATCCCGCTGGAATTGATTCCCATTAACCGCCAACCGAAAGGGCCCCCTGCAAGATGACGTCCTCCCAGAAGAAAATTTTTGTACTCGACACCAACGTAATCCTCCACGACAGCAGCTGCATCCACCAATTCAGCGAACACGACATTGTCATCCCGATAACCGTCCTCGAAGAACTCGATAACTTCAAAAAGGGAAACGACTCCCTCAATTTTCACGCCCGCGAATTCGCGCGCACCCTCGATTCGCTCAGCGGCGACAAACTGTTCAACGGCGGCGTATCCATCGGCCCCGGCCGCGGCAAAATCAGCATTAAACTCGACCGCGAATTCGACGTCGATATCGCCGCCAATTTTTCCGACACCAAAAAGCCCGATCACCGTATTCTCAACATCGGTTATCAAGTGGCCCGCGAGTTTTCCGACCGCACCGTCTGCCTCGTCACCAAAGACGTCAACCTGCGAATGAAAGCCAAAGCCGTCGGCCTGATGGCGCAGGATTATAAAAACGACCACGTTCCCGACGTTCAGCAACTTTACACCGGAACCCGGATCGAAGAAAACATCGACCCCGAACTGATCAACCTGATGTATACCCCGCCCTACGAATTTCCGTCGGGCCAGTTAAAAGTGGAAAAGCCGCTCCTCCCGAATGAATTCCTGATTCTGCGCGGCGAACGCAAATCGGCCCTCGCGGTTTACGACGACGAACTCAACCTGATTAAACACGTCGATAAAGTCCCCGCTTTCGGAATCACCCCGCGCAACGCCGAACAGACCTATGCGCTCGACGCCATTTTAAACGACCGCGTCAAACTCGTCTCCCTCACCGGAAAAGCCGGAACCGGGAAAACCCTGATTGCATTGGCCGGCGCATTGAAACGCAAAAAAAGCTACCGCCAGATTTTAATGGCGCGCCCGATTGTCGCCCTCAGCAACAAAGACATCGGATTCCTTCCCGGCGATATTCAGTCCAAACTCGACCCCTACATGAAACCGCTGTTCGACAACCTCGCCGTGATTGAACACGCACAGGGCGACATAAAACGCAGTCAGGTCACCAAACTGGTTGACGACAAAAAACTGATCATCGAACCGCTTTCCTATATCCGCGGACGCAGTCTGGTGAACACCTTTTTCATCATTGATGAAGCGCAGAACCTCACGCCGCACGAAATCAAAACCATCATCACCCGCGCAGGCGAAGGAACCAAAATCGTGTTTACCGGCGATATTTTCCAGATCGACCACCCCTACCTCGACAGCCACTCGAACGGGCTCAGTTATCTCATCGAAAAAATGAAAGGCCAGCGGCTCTACGCCCACGTCAACCTCACCAAAGGCGAACGCTCCGAACTCGCCGACCTTGCCGGAACGTTGCTGTAAAGCTTTTTATCGCCACAGAAAAACACAGATTCTCACGGATTCTAATTCAGAAAACTATTCCGAGTTATTCCGTACTACTATCCGTCAGTTTCTTGTTTGTTGTGCACGTTTTTTAAACACAAAGACCGCAAAGCACGCCAAGAACATGTGTTGCAACTTCGCGACCTTTGCGCTCTTCTGTTAAAAATCAGTGTTCATTCGTGTTAATTGGCGGTTCAAATTTTATTGCAGCTTCGCCGCGCTGTGTTCACCTGCGGCTATTGACTCATTTATGCTGCAGCTCAAAGCGGATTTGGCGGATGTTCAGTTCGCGGTAGCTCGACTGTAGTTTCTGCAAAAGCATCCGTTTAATACGTTCAAGTTCCGGAATCCAGCCGGGGTGATTGACGAAAATATAGAGCTGGAAATCTTTGATAAACCCCGGTTCGCTGTGTTTCGCGATCTGCACCCCAACCAGCTTCGGCCACGCTTCGCGCAGCACCAGTATATTTTCCTGCACCGGCTGTTCAAACCCTTCAACCACCGTTTTAAGAATCTCGGCAATCGATTTCACATCCCGTTTCGGCGAAGGCGGAACATCGAGGTGATAGCGGACTTTGTCCATATCCCACCGGTCGATATTCAGCTTGTTTTTGCGGGGCTGTTCCATAACGGGCATTGAGCCACAAAGAAGGGTTGATTCACAGCCCATTCATCCGTTTAATCGAGGCATGAAAACACCGTTTTATCCGCTGACGTTCAAACCCGTTTATAAAGATTACCCCTGGGGAGGAAACCGTATTCCCCGGATTTACGGTCGCAACGAACCCGACGGTATTTATGCCGAATCGTGGGAAATTTCGGATCACGATGACGGAATGAGCGTGGTTTCAAACGGCGAATTCGCGGGCAAAACCATCCGCGAAATTTTGCAGGAATACCCCCGCGAAATGATGGGCACAAAAACCGCGGGCACCAAATTCCCCCTGCTCATTAAACTGATCGACGCCAAACAGAAGCTCAGTGTGCAGGTTCACCCGAACGATGAAACGGCGGCGGAATTCGGCGGCGAAGCAAAGACCGAAATGTGGTATCTGCTGGGCGACGATGAAACGCGGGTCTATTGCGGGCTGAACGACGGCGTTACAAAGGAACTTTTTTTGAAAGCGGTCGAAAACGGAACCAGCGGCGAAACGATGCGGCCGGTTCCCGTGCAAAAAAACAGCGCCGTATTTGTACGCGGCGGACGCGTACACGCCATCGACGCCGGCTGTTTCATTTTAGAGATTCAGCAGAATTCAAATACCACCTACCGGATCTACGATTGGGGCCGAATGGGAAATGACGGCAAACCGCGCCCGCTGCATATCGAACAGGCCGTTAATGTGATCAACTGGAACGACCGTGAAAATCCGCTGGTTGAACCCAAACTGATCGAAGAAACCGCCAGCCGGAAACACCTCGAAATTTTAAAGTGCGCCTATTTTCGCCTCGAAAAGCTGACCTATTCCGAACCGGTCGACGTACCGCTTTCCGGCGAAACCTTTCACGCCCTGTTTGTTTCCGAAGGCGAAGCCGAAATCAGCTGGGCAGCAAACAGCCTGACCGCCCCCGCAGGCACCTCCATTCTCGTTCCGGCCGCGCTGGACGGATACACCTTAAAAGGCAACGCAACCGTGCTGCGCACAACGATCCCTTAAACCCGAACCAACAGGATGAACCATGACGGTTCAGGAAAAACTGGCGATCCTTTCGGATGCGGCGAAATATGATGTTTCATGTTCGTCGAGCGGCAGCAGCCGGTCGAATTCCGGCGGAACCGGAAACGCCGCGCAATCCGGAATCTGCCACAGCTGGACGCCCGACGGACGCTGTGTTTCGCTGCTCAAAATCCTTTTTACCAACCGCTGTGTTTACGACTGCGCCTATTGCGTCAGCCGCTGTTCAAACGATATTCCGCGCACCGCGTTCACGGTTGACGAAGTGGTGCACCTCACCATGCACTTTTACCGCCGCAATTATATTGAGGGCCTTTTTCTGAGTTCCGCCGTCGAGCGTTCGCCCGACTACACCATGGAACGGCTCGTCCGCATCGTTGAACGGCTGCGCACCGAACAGCGCTTTAACGGATACATCCACCTCAAAAGTATTCCCGGCGCAAACGCCGAACTCGTCCGCCGCGCCGGACTCTGCTGCGACCGCCTCAGCGTCAACATTGAACTCCCCTCCGAAGACTCGCTCAAAAAACTCGCCCCGCAGAAAACAAAAACCGACATACTCAAACCAATGGCCGCCATCGGTGCCGGAATCATCGAAAGCAAAACCGAGCGCAAAAAACACCGTTCCGCCCCCCGCTTCGCGCCCGGCGGACAAAGCACCCAGCTCATCGTCGGTGCAACCCCCGAAAGCGACCGCAAAATACTCACCCTTTCCGAAAGCCTGTATCAACACTACCGGCTCAAACGCGTTTACTACTCCTCGTACATCCCCGTGAACCCCATGATAGGAAACGCCAAACCGCACCTGCTCCGCGAACACCGCCTCTATCAGGCCGACTGGCTCATGCGCCTTTACGGTTTCGACTCCGAAGAAATACTGCCCGAAACCGCCCCCTTTCTCGATGAACAGATCGACCCCAAAACCGCATGGGCGCTCCGTCATCCCGAGCGCTTTCCCGTCGATGTAAATACCGCCGAATACGAAACCCTCCTGCGTGTTCCCGGGATCGGCTTCACCTCCGCACGCCGGATGGTTGCATCGCGCCGGATCGCCGCACTGCGGCTCGAAGATCTTCCGAAATTCGGCGTCGTCATGAAACGCGCACAGTTTTTTGTTGAATGCAACGGCCGCACCCCGCTCGATAAACTGAAACTGCCCCCCGCCTCCATCCGCCAGATTATGCTCGCCAACCGCTCCCACCCCATCGCCCCCAACCAGCTCGAACTCGCTTTTTAAATGACCACTAAAAACACGAAAAATCACCAAAATAAATATGAGCCCTTTTTTCGTGCCTCTTTGTGTTTTTTGCGGCTACCCACTTGCCCCCGGAACGGTTAATAATGCCCCAATATCTCCACGACGGATCATTCGACGGTTTGCTTTGCGCGGTTTCCGCCGCACTGCAAAACGGAACGGTTGACGACATTGTTCCCGAAGAACAGCGGCAGGCCCTGCTTTTCTGTGAAGAGATCTGCATCAAAACTGATGAAGCGGTCGCACGCGAAATCGCCGGACGTATTCGCAATGAAATTTCAAAACAGGCATTCCGGCACATTATGTACACCCACCTATCCGAACTGCCGAACCTTGGAAAAGCGGTGTTCAACTATATTTCTGAGGGCTTACATCGCGGCGCATCGATCGATCACTGGCACGCCGATCCTTCCGTCCGCGCGGTTCACGAAGCCTGCCGCAAAACCACCCACGAAATCCACCGCCTCAAAGGCCTGCTCCGCTTCCGCGAACTGGCCGACGGAACCCTCTGGGCCCCCGTCGAACCCGACCATCAGGTCATCATTCCCCTCGCCCTGCATTTCCGCAAACGGCTCTCTGAAGAACAGGGCATTATTCACGACGTCAAACGCGGCATAGCCGTCGAATGGAAAAACGGAAGTGTGCGCTACGTCGATCCCCCCGTTATCCCCGAAATTTCACTCGCCGGAAATGAACAGGAAATCCAGCAGCTTTGGCAGACCTACCACCGCGCCGGCACCATTCAAGAGCGCATCAACCCGCGCCTCCAAAAGCAGTTCATGCCCCTGCGCTACTGGAAATGGCTGACCGAAACCGTTAAGCCTGAATCATAAAATTCACGGCATTCTCGAAAAGTTTCAGACCGAGTCCTTTTTCGGGCAGCGACCCGTCGATCTTCTGCTTATCCCAGTTGGGATGGTTTTCGGGGAACAGGTACGCTTCCGGATGCGGCATCATTCCGAAGATACGGCCGGTCGGATCGGTCAAACCGGCGATGGCATTGAGCGACCCGTTCGGGTTGGCCGGAAAGTCCTGCGTCGGGTTATTGTTTTTGTCGACATAGCGCGCTGCGGCACAGCCTTCGGCTTCGATGCGCTCAATGGTTTCGTTATCGAGCGTAAAAATTTTCCCTTCACCGTGGCGGATCGGCAGCGGAATGGTTCCGAGGCCTTGGGTGAAAACACACTGCGTATCTTCAAATTTAATATCGACCCAGAAATTCTGAAAGGTGCCGCAGTCGTTCTGCATCAGCGAAACCTTCGGTTCGAAATATTTACCGTCGAGACCGGGCAGCAGGCCCATTTTGGTCATCACCTGAAAACCGTTGCAGATGCCTATAATCAGTTTTCCGTCGTCGATAAACTTTTGAAGCTGGGGCTTCATGTGGTGTTTCACGCGCTGGGCGAAAACGTGGCCGCTGGTCATATGGTCGCCATACGAGAACCCGCCGATAAACATCATCGCCTGAAATTCTTCCAGCTGATCCGGGTTATCGAGCAGATCGTTCAAATGGACCTGTACCGGCTCCGCGCCGGCCAGTTTCCACGCATGGGCGCTCTCCGCTTCGCAGTTCACCCCGTATCCCGTAATAATCAAAACCTTTGGCTTGTCCATAACCTATATCCTTATTTACCACGAATTAATCGAATCTGTACGAATCTATATTCGAGACGATTCGTGGCGATTCGTGGTTTCTATCTCTCCATATCATTCAGCATCGCGGTTGCGGCGGCAACCGGGTCTGCGGCCTGCAGAATCGGGCGGCCGATCACCAAATGGGTTGCCCCCTGTTCCACCGCAAAAGAAGGCGTCGCCACGCGTTTCTGGTCGCCCACATCGCCTTCCGGCATCCGGATACCCGGTGTCACCAAAATGGCTCCCGGAAATTCGTCGCGCAAAACCTTCGCTTCGTGCGCACTCGTGACCATTCCATCGATTCCGGAAGAAATCGCCAGCCGTCCCAGCTCAACCGCCTGTTCCGAAACCGTCCGGTTAATACCGAGATCGGCGAAATCATCCTGACTCAGACTGGTCAGTGTTGTAACCGCCACCAGTTTCGGCGGGTTTTCACATTCCTTCGCCGCCTTCGCCGCCTCTTCGAGCATCGCGCGGCCGCCGATGGCGTGGACGGTCATCAGATTCACCCCGTGTTCGGCGGCGGTTTTAACGGCATTTCCGACGGTTCGCGGAATATCGTGCAGTTTCAGGTCGAGGAAAATTTTCTTCCCACGCTTTTTCAGCGGCTCCAGACAGGCCGGGCCCTCGGCGCAGAAAATCTCCAGACCCACTTTGTACCATTCAATAAAATCGGGCATTTCCTGAAGTTTCGCCTCCATCGCCTCTGTATTCGGCACATCCAGCGCCACGATCAATTCCGCCTTATTCATCTGAAATCCTTTCATTTCCCAATGGCGGAGGAACCTAGCAGAAAACCGCGGTACGCTGAAAATTATTCCGTTGCATTTTTGTTCCCCCTCCCCCGCGCCCCCACCCCCCAAATTCCGATTAGGCGGTTTTTACAGCTGAAGCCAGACGGTTTGATAAGGGGCGAAGGGGATGAGTTTGCCCTGCCCCATGTAGCGCTGGCCGGTGAGCATGTCGGAACAGGTGTCGGTGCGATTTAAGCGATAGAGGCGGTCGTCGACTTTCAGTTCCTGATATTTATCGGTGAAATTGCTGATGCAAACCACGCGGTCGTTTTCCCATTCGCGCTCGACTGCAAACCATTCGGGGCCGAGGTTGATAATCTGCTGAGGGGCATCGGGGTGAAAAACTTCATGCTGGGAGCGGAGTTTCAGCCGCCGCAGGTATTCCTTCATAACGCGTTCCGTCGCCGATCCCGGTTCGGCGATTTTGGCATTCAAGTCTGCTTCTTTCCATTTCAGCCGGTTGATGGTTCGCGCGCGGCCGGTCTCTTCGACCCCAGCATAATTATTCCGTGTTGCGGTCAGGCTGTGGAAATAGACCGCCGGAACGCCGCGCAGTTCCATCGCAACCGTCTGCGAACAGAGGAAGCGGGCGATATGCAGATCGGTCACCTCTTCGCGGCTGTCGCCGAGCGCATCAAAATAAGTGATGTTCAGTTCGTAAGGACTTTCGGAACCGTCGGAATTGGCTTTGGTCGAAACGTGGCCGCCCAGTTCTCTCATCCGCTCAGCCAGTTTCATCAGTTCGTCGTTGGGAATAATACCCTGTAATGGCCGGACGCCGATGCCGTCGTGCGAAGCGGTAAAATTGAAATAGGTGCATTTCGGCGGAAGTTCATTCAGCGAAGCGGCCCAGTTGGTGAGATACGATGCGTCGCCGTTGATCAATCCGTGCAGCAGCAGCGGCGGCAGGCTGAACTGGTAAACCATGTGGGCTTCGTCGCCGTCGCCGAAATAGGCGATGTTTTCTTCGTGCGGCACATTCGTTTCGGTGAGCAGCACGACGTTCGGCGCAACCATATCGAGCAGGTCGCGCATCAGTTTCACCACTTCGTGCGTCTGCTCCAAATGAATGCAGCTGGTTCCGATCTGTTTCCAAAGATAGGCAATGGCATCGAGCCGGATAATGGTCGCCCCTTTCGCGACATAAAAAAGGAGGATATCCAGAAACTCAAAGAGCACATCCGGGTTGGCGAAATTCAGGTCGATCTGGTCGTCGCTAAACGTGGTCCAGACATGCACGTCGCCGTGCTGCGTGTGAACCGGAGTCAACAGCGGCAGCGCACGCGGGCGGGTCACTGCCGACAAATCCGTTTCCGGATCGGCTTCAATAAAATAGTCCCGATAGGGTGCAACGTGGGCGACATAATCCGCGAACCACCTGCTTTTCCGTGAACAGTGGTTAAGCACCAAATCGTACATCAGCCGAAAACTGTTTCCCAGCTCGGTGACGTTTTTCCACGAACCGAGCGCCGGATCGACTGCCCGGTAATCGATCACCGAAAAACCGTCGTCGGAGGAATAGGGGCAGAACGGCAGAATGTGAATGGTGTCAATCGCGCCGCCCAGATGCCG
This sequence comes from Kiritimatiellales bacterium, assembly GCA_003252225.1. GTDB lineage: Bacteria > Verrucomicrobiota > Kiritimatiellia > Kiritimatiellales > Pontiellaceae > Pontiella. The sequence goes on from QKFE01000313.1 coordinate 16,927, forward strand.
ATCCGCAAAACGCTTGAGTACGCTCAGCGGAGCTTCTCCGTCATTCTGCACTATGTCGCCGTAGGTAATTAAGACCGATGAGGTTTCGTCCCAGAGCGGTTCCGTGCTGTATCCTTCCAGCCCGACGCCATACCGCCCGATCAGTGCAACCATCCGTTCAAGCAGATGCGCAACCTGACTTGGACCGTAAAGGCGGTTGATGCGGTGGCGCATTCTTTCGAGCGCGTGGATGTCGAGATTTTTTATCATGGTTCCAGCCCCCGGATGTTGGTGATAAGCGTGCGCAGAATACGGCGCAAAACCGCGTAACTATAAAAGCGGGTTGCAACGGCATAATTGTGTTCAACCGTAACGCGGCGGTAGGACTCGTCTTCAAGCAAACGCCGCACATCTTCAATCACCTGCTTCGTCAGATAGCCGTCCATCAGCGGGACGCGGAAGCCCTTCGGTTCAATGTCGCGCGCGAAAATTGAATAGCGGTTAATCAGAATGGGCAGCTTAAAATAGACCGCTTCGAGAAAGGCGTTTCCGAAGCCTTCATACAAACTGGGATACGTCACGAAATCGACGAACGGGTAAAGATCCCAAAGCGTGTACATTTTCTGCCCGGCGGAATTTTTCTGGCGAAGTTCACCGATACGGTCATCAATGAGTCGAAGGTCAACGCCGGAGTCGTGCGCGAGCTCCTGCAGCATGTGCTGGTATTCATATCCTTCGTCACCGGCGGAGTGGGAAATCACCAGTTTCATCCGCGGGTCGTTCAGCGATTCAAGCAGCTTGATCGAATGCTCAATGCCCTTGCGCGGAACAATACGGGTCGGCTGCAGAATCAGAATATCATCTTCGGCAAAACCGAGATCGGCCCGGAGGTTTTTCGTGTATTCATCCGGCTTCGGCGCCGGAGTTTCAAAATCGAAAACATTCGGCACCAATTCGGAGGAGAGGCCTTTGCGCCACGACAGCTCTTCGCGCGCGGCCTGATTGATCACCACATGCTGCAACAGGTCATCGCGCGGCGGGAAAGCCATATCCAGAAAATCGGGCACGCCGTTCACCGAAAAACGGACGCGCTCCCAATAGAAATCGTGGTGGTGCGCAATCGAAGGAATACGCGTTTCAGCGAGAAACTCAGTGATGGCCACTCCCAGCGGAACATGCATCGGAATGGTCAGCGCATTCTGAAAAATAAGGATGCGCAAATCGAAGCGGTTTACAAATTCATACAGCGTGGTTTTGAGATACTCCGCCATATCGCGGATACGCCGGCTGACCACCGGATCGCGGAATGATTTTCCCCAGATACGCTCGTTGATCCAGATATTTTCCGGGTGATTAAAATGGGCTTCGGGAACGCAGTAACTCACATCGGGCGCGCGGTCAAGCAGACCGGCATACCAGAAACTGCGGTGTTCATAATCCCACAGCACCTTTGCCCACTTCGCGCTTTCGAGCGACACGCCGTCAGTACCCGCAAAACGCGTTGAAATAAATCCGATATTTTCACTCATAACGGCCTTTCATTTCCTGCGCTCAACCATAACGACCGCCTCCGGCATGAAAAGCCCTTTTTGTAGCCTCTTCACGGAATAACGTCCTGAGTTGAAAAAAGCAGCTGGTTGTCGTTTCCTTCTAAGCTCCTACACAAAAGAAAGGAAAACGCATGACAACCAGCTCGCTGTACCATACCCAAGACATCGTGGGGTTCAA
>QKFE01000197.1 GCA_003252225.1 Kiritimatiellales bacterium
GGATACCGATTTTAACGGCACCTACACCGATACCGGATTGACGCTGAAACGAACCTATTTCTACGTGGTCACGGCAAATTATCCGGTGGCAGGTGAAAGCGCCTATTCGGACGAAGTGAACCGCCGCGCATTGGGGTATGCCGAGCATATCCGGTTCGGTTCGTATACCGACTGGAGCAAAGGAAACTACGATATGGCGCTGTCCGCCATGCAGACCAACACCGCCGGAACAATCAAGTTCCTTGAATCCAACGGCGTTTCCGGCTCAACGGTAACGACGGAAACGCAGGTGAATCTCGGCCTGCTGCCGAACTGGCCTGCCGTGAGTCTGCAATTACCGGTCGCGCTGGCAAACCCCACCAAGATGCAGAACCGCACGCAGGATGTGCTGGAAATTGTTGCTCCCGGCGCCACAGTGCTGGTTTATGCGGGAGGCACAGCCTATGACGCTTCAGCGGCGGCGTTGGGAATGGAAACCCGTACGTTCGGCAATGCAGCGATCCGCTACCGCCTCGCCATCCGCTCCGGTACACAGTGGTATGCGAGCAGCCGCGATTTTGCCGGCAATGCAACGGTGTCTGTTGCCGATCTGCGCGATGAAAGCTGGGCAACCTTCGAAAAATCTTCCGTGAATTCCACTTCCGTGATGGCGCCGTCCGGTTCGTTTGTGAGCGGCCATGCGCTGGATCTTTCGCAGGTGAATGCCGTTGGCTATCTGGCGGTAATTCCGGTCAGCGGTTACAATACCTGGATCGGCGGGTTTAAAACCACCTACGGAACGGTCGTCACAGCCTATGATCTGTGGTGCGATGCAAACGATATTTACAACGATGAAACCGATTCGTCGCTCGACCTCGACGGCGACGGAAAAGACAGCAGCTGGGAATGGGGACTCGGCGGAAATCCGCGCGACGCGAATGATATCGGCATCACACAACGCTATATCGGAATGAACGGCGGCAGCTACGTCTATATCTATCCGCGGCTGAAAAGCAGTGACCGCCCGGTTTACACGGTGCTCGAAACAGCAGACCTTGTTTACGGAACCTTCACGGATAATGAGGTGACCCACACCATTACCGCCGGAGGAACCTGGCCGAACCGCTCCGATTTTGAAGCGGTCACCAATGCCATCCCGACTGCGGCGCCGGTCAAATTTCTTAAGTTAAATGTGGAATAGCACCTATAACAGTTTGGTCGAATAATTCATCCTATTCGCCTCGTCTGGGTAGCCCCGTTCGCGGGGCTGCCCTTTTAAAGTCGAAACAGAGATTCAATACAGGAGAAGTAATGACAGTTAACGGAAAAATAAAGCAGGCGATGTTCGCACTGGTTTTGTCGGGAGGCATCAGCACGGTTTTCGCGGAAAAACAGAAGACACTGGTTGACTATTTTCTGCCGATGGAACCGCAGGGCAAGCTGGTGGCGGAGGGGGTCTGGGGGAACCAAAACGTGCTGCCGCGCGATATTAAAAACGGGCTTGAAGATGCAAAGCTGGAAAACTGGTGCTATTGGGACGGCCGCATCGTTAAAGGAAATGACGGCAAGTTTCACATTTATGCCAGCCGGTGGGGGCAGAATTTTCCGCACGGGCGCGGCTGGAAAGAGGATTCAAAGGGCATTCATGCGGTTAGCGATCACGTGATGGGGCCGTATATTGATCAGGGGCTGATTTATCCGCAGTGGCAGGGCGGCAAAGGCAGCAATGTGATCGGGCTGAAAATGCACGACGGGCGATATGCCGTCATTACCAGCGAAATTACAAAGGGCGAAGTTTTTGTGGCCGATAATCCCAATGGCCCGTTTGAATTTCTTGGTGAAATAAAATGGGACGCTAATGGATTCCATCCGGGACTGGCGGCCTATCAGGGCGGTAAAGGCAACATGTCCAATGTGCAGGTCATTCTGCGCCCCGATGGCCGCTATATGATTGTCGCCCGTTCAACGGCTCCGATGATCAGCGATGACGGAATTCTCGGACCGTATAAAATTATGGGCGACCGGGTTTATGCAAACTATCCCGAGCTGCCGCAGGATAAAAATGAAGATCCGACCGTTTGGTACAGCGGCGGAATGTATCACGTTGTGTATAACCACTGGCCCTCAAAAACCTCTCATCACTTCACCTCGAAAGACGGTATTCATGATTGGATCTATCGCGGCATCGCATTCAAAAAAGATGAATCCAAAATTTTCCGTTATACCGATGGAACCATCAACGACTGGGAATTCATTGAACGCCCGACGGCCTATGTGGACGAGAAGACCGGGCACGTAACCCACTTCATTTTTTCGGTGCTGGATGTGCATAAAGGCCGCGACCTCGAAAACGATAATCATGGCAGTAAAATCGTGGTTGTTCCTTTTGATGGTGAGGCCTTTGATCGGGATATGCAGAAACTCGCGGAAAAGGAAAACAGATAGATGTTGCACAATAGAAGTTCAATGTTTTCGACGTATCTGTTGGCAGGCGCTTTGAGTGCCTCTGCGGATAATCCATTTATCACTCACCGTTTCACTGCCGATCCTACGGCCCGGTGTTTCGATGGTCGAATCTATATTTATCCATCGCATGATATTCCGGAGTTCGGGGATTTCCGTGGTGAAAACAGCTTCATGATGTCGGATTACCACGTCTATTCGACGGCGGACCTGATGCATTATACGGACCATGGTATGATTCTTCATCAGGATGATGTGGAGTGGTTGGAAAAAGATACCTTTGAAATGTGGGCACCGTGTGCCGAAACAAAGAATGGGAAATACTATTTCTATTTTCCTGCAAAAAAACGGGTGGGTGTTGCGATTGCGGAAACTCCGGTCGGCCCGTTTAAACCTGAACCGAAACCGGTTGAATACACACACGGCATTGATCCGAATATATTCATCGATAAAGATGGAACCCCGTATCTCTTTTTCGGACACGGGGACAATATCCAGGGTATGCGTATGAAGGAGGATATGATCACTCCGGATATGATGCCGGTTAAAATCGAGGGTCTTCCTAAGGAATATAAAGAAGGATCATTCGTCTTTGAGCGAAACGGGATATACTATTTCACTTTCCCGTACAGTGCCAAGGGGCCTGAGGAAATTCGGTATGCCATGGGTTTATCTCCACTTGGCCCTTATAAAGCGCAGGACAATGTAATTATCGGAAAACGGCATACGAGCACTGTGCATCATTCGATTATTCCGTTTAAGGATCAGTGGTACCTGTTTTATCATCACGCAGATCTCAGTAATGACGGAACGTTACGGTCAATTTGTGCGGATGAACTCTTCTTTAATGAAGACGGAACCATAAAGACCGTCATTCCAACCCGGCGTGGAGTAGGGATATGCCCTGCAGAAAATACAATACAGGTAGACCGGTATTCGGATCATGAGGGAGTAACCTGTGAACGATTCGCGGGTTCAGAACTGCAGGGTCTGTATGTGGATGGAATCCAGGATGGCTCCTGGTTGAAATATGACCGGGTGGATTTCGGAAGTTTTGATTTCGATGGAATGTCTGCGAAGGTTTCGTCTTGCGGGGCTGGTGGGTCTATAGAGGTTCGCGCGGAGGCCAGAGACGGTCCGTTACTTGGCGCGTTTAAAGTTCCGGCAGGAGATGATAATTTTGTATGGAAGACCGTGTCCGTGGAAGCTGTCGGCAAAGTCAGCGGTATTCAGGACCTGTATCTGGTCTTTAAAGGTTCCGGGTTTCTTGTTGACTGGATTCGATTCAATAAACCGGATGTTGCATTTCTTACATTTGGAGGAAACGGGGTGGGCAGCATACGCATCAACGGAATTTCCGAAGTCGCATCCTATGCACCGGGAAAACAACTGTCAGTTGGTGAGTCTAAGCACATACGTATGGAGGCAATCGCCGACTATGATTCGTTCTTCGTGGGGTATGAGCTGAATGGGTCTCCTGCTGAATCAATTGAAAAGGTTAAGGCTGGCGATGAGATCAAGGCCGTTTTTTCAATGAAGCATAAAGAAGTGAACGCATTCATTCCGATGCAGGCTGAGCGTGCAACGGTCCACCACGGTGTAAAGGTATCTCCTGCGTATGGTGGCGGTGTCCTGATGGTTGAAGATATTCAGGCCGGGGATTATGTAGGTTTTCATAATGTAAATCTGAAAGGCGGGGCGGATAACGTGCAATGTTATGTTGCGTCTTTTTCTGAAGGAGGAAAGATCAACGTATGTTCAGGGAGTCCGGAATCAAAGCCGGTTGCTGAAATCATGATACCGAACACAGGAGGAATGCATCGGATGAAAATGGTTTCTGCCGGGATGGATGTGTTGTCCGGTTTTCAGGATATCTTTTTCTGTTTTGAAGGAACGGGGAGCTGTGCCGTGGACTGGATGCGGTTCACTCCGTTTGTTGAGGGAGCTGTTTTCCTTAAGGCGGATATGGCCGACCGGATCGAAGGCGGCAAGATTTCGCTTTCGGCTGAGGAAGGAGTGGCCGTCAGTTCAGTTAACGACGGTACGATGCTGACCTTTAAAAATGTTTCTTTTCCGAAAGGCATATCAAAACTGGCTGTCCGCTATGCCGCAGCTAAAGACGGCCCGACTGCGACGGTTCATCTTAATGAGCCGGATGCTGAGCCTGTCGCTACGCTGGAGCTGAAGAGTACCGGAAACTGGGGGAAGTGGGACGATGCGGATGTTGATGTTTCTATTCCTGAAGGGACTCATCGTTTGTTTATAAAATTTACCGGCGGGGATTCTTCCGAAATGAGCATCAGTTCCCTGATTTTTGAATAATTTAAATATGAAGGCGGGTGAAATAATGGATTGGGTTGAAAGAAAATCGTTCGGCAGATTATGTTTGCTGGTGGCTTGCCTCGGTATGGGGATGCTCAATTCAGTTTCTGCGCAGGTGGCGGAATCGCAATATAAAGTGCCGGAAGGACTGGTGAGAGGGGGCGCGTTTATTGATCGGTTTCAGCCGATCCCGCTGCGGGGGAAACTCCGAACCGATGTCTGGGGGAGTGAAAATGTGATCCCGCGTGATGTGAATAACGGGATTGAGGATGCGGAATATTCCTACTGGGGCGGTAATATAATTATCGGTGATGACGGGAAAAATCATCTGTTTGTCTGCCGGTGGCCG
>QKFE01000321.1 GCA_003252225.1 Kiritimatiellales bacterium
GGATTAAAGTGGGACAAGCGTCCCGCTTGTCGTCATTCAGGCGGAGTTCTTTTGGAGGCAAGCGGGACGCTTGCCCTACTTTCAGCAGATCCACCGCTTTTAAAACGCGCCCCTCCAATCCGCCCAGCCGGGCCGGGAGATAGGTTGAACGGCTGCCCATCACAACGGGCACATCGATGCCGCCGGGAAAGCCGATATAGGCACGGTAGCCCTCGGTTAGCGGCTTAAAGCGCAGTTGTTCCCCCGCTTTGACTGAAAACACTTCCGCGCGGTTGACGGATACGAGTGAAACACGGGTTGAATGGCTGAATTCAAAAACGGGCAGTGTTCCGGTTGCTTCCAATACAGCGCAATCAGGTTCATTTCCGAGCAGTTCATTTGCTTTGCGGAATGACGGCAGATCCATCGCGCCGGAAGGCGGCAGGCCGTAGCGCTGAAATCCCGGCCGCCCGGCATCCTGCACGGTGGTGAACATGCCGGGTTCGATGATTTTGACCGCATTCGGGGTAGGGACGGATCGATGATCCGTCCGCGGCGGTTTCATCGAAACCGCCCTACCCGTTTCAACCGGAACAAACCTCACTTCATCGCCGGGTTCGAAAAGGAAGGGGTTTTCGGATACGGGGTCGAACAGGTTCAGGGTTGTTCGGCCGATAAGGTTCCAACCGCCGGGACTTTCGTTCGGGTAGATGCCGGTCTGGTTTCCGGCAATACCGACCGCTCCGGCGGGCACCGAAATTCGGGGGGTATTTAAACGCGGCGTTGCCAGTTTCGGGTTGAGTCCGCCCAGATAGGCGAAACCGGGCGCGAAGCCGAGCATGTAAACGAGGTACGCTGGTTCGCTGTGCAGCCGGATCACTTCGGCTTCTGTCAGCCCGTTATATTCAGCAACCCGTTTCAGGTCGGCGCCGTCATAAATAACCGGTATTTCGATCCGCCGCGGCCGGGGCATTTTTGCAGGAACAAGTTCCAGCGATTCAATCCGGGCACACAGTTCGCCAAAAGAAATCACCGATGGATCAAAGTCGATTTTCAGCTCGGAATAGCACGGCACCAGTTCGCGAATACCGGGAGAACCATTCAGCGCAATTTGAAGGGAGCGGATTTTGCGGTGGGTTGATTTGCAGATGCGCGGCGGCAGTTGTGCCAACAGGGATTTTTCGCCGAGCGGTGAAAAAATAAAGCGGAGTTTTCCCGCCGGACGGACTTCGATCTGCCGCCGTTTAAAATAGCTCCGGAGATGGGCGGCAAAACGGACAGCCGACGGATTATCGCCGTGCACGCAAACGGAATCCACCGCTATTTTTTGGGCGCCGTTTATAAAGCGTTCAATCTGCGCGAGGCATTCGGCTTCATCGTGTAAAACAGCACCGGGTTCGGACCGCGGTTTCAGTTTCCCTTCATCGGTGTACGCGCGGTCGGCAAATATTTCGTGCACCGCAAACAGCCCGGCATCTTCGGCGGCACGCAGGCAGTCGGAACCGGAAAATCCGACAAACCGGAGTTCGGGATCGATTTCATAAACCGCGCGGCAAACAGCCAGCGACCGGGCGTAATCCTCGGTCAAATCGTTGTAAAGCGCGCCGTGCAGTTTTACGTGGCGGACAGAAGCGCCCTCTTCTTCGGCGATGGTTTTCAGCAGACGGATCTGCTCGCAAATTAACGCGCAAAGCTGGTCGAGAGGAATCGCCATCGAAATCCGGCCGAAGTTTTCAGAATCCGGGTAACCGGGATGCGCGCCGATTTCAACCTTATGTTTTTTTGCAAGCCGTACGGTTCGGCGCATGATTACGGGGTTTCCGGCGTGGGCGCCGCAGGCAATATTGGCGGAAGAAATGAACGGCATAATCGCGGCATCGGGCAAACCGTTTTCCAGCTCGCCCAGATCCGCATTCAGGTCAATCGCCCTAACCATCTTTACCGCCGTTTCCCCCGCGCCGGGCCGCGGCCTTTAAGCCGCCGGATCTGACCGCGGCGTTCGGCGAGGCCGCGGATAACGGGAATCGGCTGTTCGGTTTCATAGTCGAGACCGCTGTAATACATTGCGGCGGCGGGCGTCATGGGCAGCGGAATAAAATCCTGCACCTGCTGAAGTTTCCACCGCTCGTCGCGCAGATAGCCCTCCACCACCTTCATCTCCTCCTTGGTCGAACCGGGGAAATTGGAAATGAAGTACGGAACGATATACTGCTTTTTTCCGGCCTCGCGGCTGAACTGTTCAAACTGGGCGCGAAAGGCGTCGAACACCTTCTGCCCCGGTTTGCGCATCCGTCGGACCACCTCGTCGTGCAAATGCTCCGGCGCCACTTTGAGGTGGCCGGAAACATGATGCGCTGCCAATTCGCGGATATATTCCGGGTTATCCAGCGCCAGTTCCATTCGGATGCCCGACTGAATAAAAACATGCCGAACCCGGCCGAGTTTGCGCACCCGGCGCATCAACCGAATCGGCGCTTTCATATCAATGGCCAGATTCGGGCATATCTGCGGATAAAGGCAGCTGGCCCGGCGGCATTTCCGGCAGGCTTCTTTCACCCCGTTGGTGCAGCCGTAAAGGTTGGCCGTCGGCCCGCCCAGATCGGTAACGGTTCCGTGAAAACCTTTTTGACCGGAAAGCTGCTCCACTTCGTGAACCACCGATTCCTCGGAACGGCTGGAAAGAAAACGGCCCTGGTGCATCCCGAGTCCGCAAAAAGTACATCCGCCGCCGCAGCCGCGCACAACCGTGATGGAATCGCGAATCATGGCAAACGCGGGGATCGGCTGCTTGTACCTCGGATGCGGCGCGTACGTATAGGGCAGTTCGTAAATCCGGTCGAGTTCGGCGGTATTCAGCGGCTCAGCCGGCCGCTCAATCAGCAGCGCCCGCGCGGCGTGCATCTGCACCAGCGGTTTTCCGCAGTACGGGTTTTGCTCGCGTTCGGTCAATTTCGCCAACTTGATCAACATCGCTTTATCCGCCAGACATTCCTCATAGGACGGCAACACGGTGCAGTCGCGAAAATCGCGCTCCGTCGTTTCCCGGCCGCCGAGCAGCCGCGCCGTTCCCGGAATACCGTCCAGTTTCTGTTCGACCGTAATGCGCCGCGCGATTTCGCGCACAGCCCGTTCGCCCATGCCGTAAACCAGAATATCGGCTTTGGAATCGAGCAGAATCGAGGGGCGCAGTTTATCCTGCCAATAGTCGTAATGCACCGTCCGGCGCAGACTGGCTTCAATTCCGCCGACAACGACTGGAATACCGGGGAAAACACGGCGGGCCAGTTGAGAATAGACCGTCACTGCCAGATTGGGACGCTTTCCGACCTCGCCCCCTTCGCTGTAGGCATCCTCTTTCCGCTTCCGCCGCGCCGCCGTATAGGCCGCCAGCATCGAATCGAGATTCCCCGCTGTTACACCGCAGAAAAGCCGCGGACGCCCCATTACCTCAAGACAGGCCGGGTCATTCCAGTCCGGCTGGGCGACAATGCCGACCCGCAGCCCTTCCGCCTCCAGCACACGACCAATTACCGCCGCAGCAAAAGAGGGATGGTCAACATAGGCATCGCCGCTGATCAGCAGCACATCCAGCTCCGACCAGCCGCGCGCCTTCATCTCGGCGGCCGAAGTGGGGAGAAAATTTCGGTCGGGTTCAGCATTCATCGTGCGCGACCATAGCACTTAATCGTCCAGATCGGCCACTCTCCGCGATTCGAAAAAGTGCTTGTACAGGTATTCTTTTACCGGCTCAAGCCCCTCTCCCAATTCGGCGGAGATTTCGAGGATATTTTCATCGGTACGCTCTTTGAATTCCTTCAGATATTCTTCCGCCCCCGGGGAATCCATTTTGTTGGCGATGCAGAGGTACGGCGTGCAGGACAGCTCCTCCATGTGGAGGCGAAGCTCCTCCTGCAGGTGCAGAAAATCATCCGTCGGATTGCGTTCGTCGGTACCCGCCATATCGAGCACAAAAAGGATAAAGCGCGAACGCTCAATGTGGCGAAGGAACTGATGCCCCAGTCCGACACCGTCATGTGCGCCTTCGATAAGGCCCGGAATATCGGCGATCTTCAGGCGGCTGAAGTTCGGGAACTCCAATGTCCCCACGATCGGGTTGATGGTAGTAAACGGATACGTCGCAATTTTCGGATGCGCATTGGTCAGTGCGCTCAGCAGCGTCGATTTGCCGGCATTGGGATAACCCACCAGCCCGACGTCCGCCATCAGCTTCAGCTCCAGCCAGAGCACCTTCTGTTCCCCCTTCGTCCCCTCCGTAAACTGACGCGGGGCCTGATTGGTTGAACTCTTAAAGCGGGCATTCCCCAGTCCGCCGTGACCGCCTTTGGCCACAACCAGCTCTTCGCCGTCCCGGGTCAGTTCCCCCAGAAATTCATCGGTTTCAGCATCCGTGACAACCGTACCCGGCGCAACCTTGACAATGCAATCATCCGAATTGCGTCCGTGGCAGTCCGACCCCATTCCGTTCTGCGCATGCTTGGCTTTCTGATGCGGCTGATAATAGAGCGACAGAAGCGAATCTTCATTAACGTCACACCGGAGAATAACGGAACCGCCGTGACCGCCGTCGCCGCCGTCCGGCCCGCCTTTCGGGATAAATTTTTCGCGGCGGAACGAAACGCAGCCGTTCCCCCCGTCTCCGGCGCGGACGTAGAGCTTAACGCGGTCTTTGAATACGACATGTTTCATGGAAGTGAGTTTTAAGTGATTAAGTGTTAAGTGTTAAGTGTTAACTGAGTATTAAGTGCATTGCCGAACTCTTCGAGTTCCATAGTGTAGTCCCTGTCACTTAAATCTTAACACTTGAAACTTGAACCTTTTTAGCTGAACTGCGTTCAGCAAAAAAAAGGCGGGCTGAAACCCGCCTTTGCCGACATCGCTTAAATGAAAATTAAGCAGATACCTCGCGAATATGCACCTTGCGCTGACGCTTGTTGAATTCAACAATTCCGTCCTTCAGAGCGAAAAGCGTGTAGTCGCGGCCGAGCCCTACGTTTTCACCGGGGTGGAAACGGGTACCGAGCTGGCGAACCAGAATACTGCCTGCCGTTACCTTCTGCCCGCCGAAGCGCTTAACACCACGACGCTGTGCATTCGAGTCGCGACCGTTGGTTGATGAGCCCTGTCCTTTTTTATGAGCCATGACGAACCTCCCGCAAAATTATGCGCTAATCTCTTCTACTTTGATTTTGGTCAACTCCTGACGGTGACCGATTTTACGACGATATCCTTTGCGGCGTTTCTTCTTGAACGAATAAACCTTTTTACCGCGCAGATCCTCAATAACCGAAACTTTAACCTTCGCACCGTTAACAACCGGAGTACCGATAGAAAGTTCGGAGCCGTTGGAAACAGCCAGAGCGTCAAACTCAACACTTGCACCCTCATCAGCCGCAAGCAGTTCAACATCAAGAACATCACCCTGCCGAACGCGGTACTGTTTTCCGCCGGTTTCAATTACTGCATATGCTTCCATAAATAACCTCAATGCCCGGAACGGGCGTTACTTCCAAAAAATCAAGAGGCGGAAACTACGGAATCGCCCATCGACTGTCAACCCTATTAAAAAGCAAAAAACCAACCCGTTTTAACGAAGTCAAATAGCCGGAACCCGCCATTGATTTACCGCCTCTTTTCAGGCATATACAAGGACGTTATTAAAAAAGGGGAGAAAGAATGAAGGCAAAACAACTTTCATACAGCATCATCGCCGCACTGATCGCACTTTCCTGCGGCTGTACCGAGCAAACCATGAACGGAATCCCGAACGTCCTGCCCGACACCCTACAGGTCAAACGCCTCCAAAAAACCTATGTCATCACCGGGCTCGCCGAAAGCAATAACAAGCAGGTCGCCATCATTAACGGACTCGTAGTCACCGAAGGCATGGAACTCGACCCCGGCGTGGTCGTACAAGACATCGAAATGACCTACGCCACCATTTTCGACGGCGAAAAAGAACACATGATCCGCCCCGACGACGTCCAACGGGAACTCAACAAACAACAGCAAGCCAACTCCGGAAGCTGACCCCAGCGCAATACCATCACGCAAAACACCCCGCACCGCACACCACAGCATTCCGCCCGCCCCCTCGCCCGGAACCGCCGACAAAGCCATATTCAGCCTGTCGAAAACCTCCGCATCTCACCCAGACAGCATTCGACAGAAAAAACAAAACGCCGGGGTTGACACCCCTCCGGCAAGCGTCTATAAAGCCCGTCCTTTTACCGGGGGATTAGCTCAGCTGGGAGAGCGCTTGAATGGCATTCAAGAGGTCGTCGGTTCGATCCCGATATCCTCCACCATCTTAAGTTACTGATAAACAGCACCTTGCACCGAGGTGCTGTTTCTTTTTTGGCCCTGTTCGGCGGAGACTTCGGGGAAAACTTCGGGTTCCGCCGTTTGAAAAGCTCTCTTTGTACGAGGGCGTTCCAAAACAATGCAACGAACAGGAGACGAAAATGGGTATTGAAATCACACGGATATCGGGAACGCGCGGAAGAAACCTTTCAACGCTATCTATTGAAATGTCAACAGGTGGCTGAACGCCACGGCATTCCCTCGGCTACGTTTGTTCTTCGTAAAATGAACACCCGATGGGGAAGCTGCAGCAGCAAGGGAGGGATTACGCTAAACCTGCATCTGATCCAGACGCCGGTGCATTGTATTGAATATGTGATCATGCATGAACTTTGCCACCTGAAGCACCACAGCCGCCTGCCACAGGAACACGTTGCGCTCTGCGCCGAATTCCCAAGCCTGAGTTGGCTTTCTTCCACTCCGGAAAGCGCACTTAAAGGTATCCGCAAAACCGTAGCCGAAGTGATTGAAGATATGCAGGAATGCGGCGAGATGGTTCCTGAACCGCTGGCAACCCGCAAATTCAGCGGCAAGTTTCAGGTGCGCATTTCCCCGGAGATTCATCGCAACCTTGCAATGGAAGCAGCCGAAGAACATATAAGCCTAAACCGGCTGATCAGCGCAAAGCTTGCGCATGCCTAAATGTAGACGCGCGCTTCCAGCCGCGTTAGGCTGAACGGGGGATTGCACAATGGAAAATACGAATGCACCAGCACCTTTAAGCGAAGCCAAAGACCAGAAGGCGGCGAAGCGGATTTTTAAGAAAGTCGAATCAATGAAAGCCGCTCTTTCCGAATTGAGCGCTTTGGATAGCACCTACAAACAGAATCCCGAGCAATACATTCAAGCTCTGGATAAAGCCGAACGGGCGTGCTACGGATTTGCTTCCGCCTGCAAACGGCTCGATCCCGAAAACAACTGAACCACACGGGCGAATCCGCTTTCGTGTGGTTCGTGGCTTAATAATTCGCGGCTGTATTCACAATCCCATCAGCCGCTGCAATTCGGTCGGCATAGGCTTCGGCTGATAATCAGGAACATCATTTCGGTTAACCTCATCCAAAATCATGCCCATTTCCCGGCGTGATACACCCGGCAGGGAATCCGCCACAATAGCCTGATAGTGCTTTTCTTCGAGCACACCATCAAAAGCCGTACGGGCACGGGCAATGATTCGGCCAAGCTGCTCAATATATTCTTTCCGGGCATCCTGCCCCATCTGTGCTTCAGCATATTGGGCGTTTGTGGCCGCCGCCTGTTTGTATTCCGCCCGGATAACATTTCCGGACATTCCTTTTGCAATGCCGAGTCCTTCGCGGTAGGGGGCAAGCCCTTTTCATTCAGTAGCCGCACCCGCTTCCCGTTCACCTGATATTGTAACCAGAAATCACCAATCTTGGAATCCGCAGAATGCTCTTTCCCGCTACCGTCGAGCCGATAGAGTCGCCCGGCTCCCCGCTTGCCCCGTGTTCGCTTCGTGTCGTCTTGCTTTCATGTCGTGGCATACCATAACCAAATTTAAGCCACGATTAGCCACGAACGATCAAGACTCCCCCCACAAAACGAGCCGGATTTTTAAAGGAAAAGCACCATAAGCACTTTACTTTTAAGGATAAATGGCGGAAAGGGGGGGATTCGAACCCCCGGTACCCCTATCGGAGTACAACGGATTAGCAATCCATCGCCTTAAGCCTCTCAGCCACCTTTCCGCGCTAAATTGGAGGACAGAAGATAGTTAAGCCCCTTACCCTTTGCAAGTGGTTTCTGGGCAAAAATGGCGGGCGGAAAACGGCGGGATCGGGGTACGAGGAACGTCGCTCTCACGAAGACACAGAGGCACAAAGATTTAGACATTAACTTAGTGGCTTTGTGACTTCGTGAGCGGCCAGATTTTCTACCAAAACTGGTAGGCGTTGTATTTGATGACGTAGAGCCCGAGGATAAAGTTGGTGGTGCCGTGGGCGATGATGGCGGCCCAGATGTCGCGGGTTTTGATGTAGAGCAGGCCGTAACAGATGCCGCAGATAATGGCGGCGCCCCATTCAAAATGGGAGACGGCGAAGAAGCAGGAGATGAGCATCAGCATCGGCCAGTGCAGTTTGCCGGCATCGAGCTTGAAAAAGGGGCTGCCCTGCATCCAGCGGTAAAGGAAGCCGCGGTAGAAAAACTCTTCAATGATGGCGATGATGACGGAGGTGCCAAACATATGCACCCAAAAAACAAACCAGCCGGTTACTTGGGGATCGTACTCATTTAATCCAGCAAATTGTCCTTTTGTTATAACGTCATACGGCACCATCGTTCGCTGCACATTTTCGCCTAGGGCTACAGCTTCCTGAATATGGATTGGTTCAGCAACCAAAGGAATTTCAAACAACTCACGTGTCTGAAAAACAGGAACAAACTTAACGAAAAGCCTATCATACCATTCTGTTACAGCGGGTGCATTTTCAACCATCCACGGGGATTCAAAACCAACCCATATAATGAAAATAAGGATACCAACCAGAATCCCGGCGGGAATATTTTTCCAGTTGAGTTTCGGATACCAACGCCATGGACGAAAAACAGCTAATATAACAAGTCCACCTATTGTCCGGGCATTGTAGTCCGAAAAATAGACAAACATTGTCAGCCATATGGCGAAAGGCAGGACGTGCGCCAGCACAGCCTTTGAATTTTCGCGTTCCTCTTCCGGCGTCATTTCGCCGCGCTGCCGTTCGCTCATGGCTTACTTATCCGAATCTTCGGGTGAAGTGATTTCTTTTTTCACGACGTTGTCTTCATCGGCGCCGCCTTCAATTCCTTCGCGCTGGCCTTTTTTAAATTCGCCGAGGCTTTTGCCCAATGCGCGGGAGAGTTCCGGCAGTTTTTTTGCGCCGAAAAGCAGCACGATAACAAAAACAATTAAAAGCACTTCCGAGCCACCGGGCAGCCCCATGATTCCCACCGTATTCATCTATTTTTCCTCGTTCAGGTCTTTCTTTTCTTCGGTTGATTCCGATGATTCGCGTGCCGACTTATCCCCGGCGTTTTCGTCCTCTTTTTCTGTAGGTTCCGCTTCGCGGTTTCCGCTGAAATGAAGGAACCATATACAGAACTCATAGAGTAAAATCAAGGGAGCCGCCATCAGAAGCTGGGTCAGCACATCCGGCGGAGTGAGCAGCATGGCGACAATGAGCAGCGCCACAATGACATGCCGCCGTTTTTCGCGCAACTGCGTTGAGTTCACGACGCCCATTTTGCCGAGGATTAAAATAATTACCGGCAATTGAAACGCGAGGCCGAAACCGAGCAGCAGCTGGAGCGCGAAGGAGATGTATTTATTGTAAAACCAGATCGATTCACCGCCGAGTTTTCCGCCGACTTTCAGCATCAGATCCAGCGCCAAAGGCAGGGTAACCAGATAGCCCATACAGATTCCCATCAGGAAAAGGCCGCCGGAAAAAACAGAAATTCGCGTCATCATTTTACGCTCAACATCCCGAATCCCGGGCATGACAAACAGACCGATAAAGAAAACGAGAAACGGAAGGCTGATCAGAATTCCGCCGAAAAAGGTAACTGTCAGCCACATTTTGACGGCGGCCGCCGGCTCGGAAAACTGCAGCCGGATTTTCCCTCGATTCTCTTTTGTTTTCACCTCTTCGGGCAGCGAGACGTTTGCCTCGACGTTGTAAAACCGGTTGCTGTCCGCATCAAAAACCAGTGCGTCATCGGACAGCGAATCGGCTTTGATCCGCAAGTGAACTGCGGTTCCGCCCAAAACTTCTTCAGCGCTTTTTTCAATATAGGGTTCGGCGGGCGCGCGCAGGATGGCAATCAGCCGGTCGGCCAACGGCAGACAGATAAGCATTCCGATTCCGAGCACCGCCAAACAGCGAATCACCATTTTGCGAAACTCTTCGAGGTGTTCGAGGAACGGCATTTCGCTGTCGTCGTAGCGGAATCTGCCTCTGAGCGATTTAAGCTTTTTCAGCATCGCCGCCCTCTTCTTTCGTTGCTTCGCCCGGTTCGGGTTCTTCTTCTGTTTCGGGTTCTTTTTCGGGTTCCGGCGCGTCCGGCACATGATACGTGTCGTTGTCGTATTCATCCGGATAATCGGTGGTATAGTCGTAATCATCCGTCGACAAACCGGAATATTTGTGATCCATATCGCTGTACATGATTTCGCGTTTAAAGCCGTCGGCCGTATTCCGCAGCTGATTAATCATTTCATTGATTTTACGGAAAATGCGCGGCGCATCTTTTGACCCGAACAATAACAGCAGCACCAGCATCACCACGAGAAATTCGGGGCCGCCGGGGCCAATGAAAGCTAAACTGAAAGCCGCGCTGATCATCCTTCAACCACCATCAAATTTTTAATGTCGGCTTTCGCGCGCAGTTCATCTGCAACCGCGCCGATGGCCTCGTTTTTACGTTCGTCCAACAGCATGTTTTCAATGTCGTACCGAACGTCTGCAAAGTCACGCATTGTTTCGGGTTTGCGGTCGATCACTTTAATAATGTGGTAACCGAATTCCGTCTGGATTACATCACTGTATTTTCCCGGCGGCGTACGGAATGCGGCATTTTCAAACGACTGCACCATCTGCCCGCGGGTAAAAAAACCCAGATCGTGTTCGCCGTCGCGGCAGTGCGAAAATTCTCCGGCCAGTTGGTCGAAATCTTCGCCGGCCAACAGCCGTTCGCGGAGATTGAGCAGGGCCGAATAGATTTTTTCCACCGGCTGTCCGGGATTCGGGTGCTGGACGATATGCGCCGCGTGCACCATTTCCGGCACAGTAAACTCCGCCGGATTTTCATCGAAATAATTGCGGGCATCGGCTTCGCCCGGATGCGGAACATCGGCGCAGATTAACTCGAACAGCTTTTCGAGTTTTATGCCGTCTTCAATATCGGCCTTGATTTTGGCAAGGTCGTCTTCCGAAAGTTCGAAGCGTTGGGCGAATTCCTTTTCACCGCCGTGCCGGTTTTTGAGGACGAGAAACCGCGCTTCAATTTCTTCCGGGCGGACACCGTTTATTTCGGCCCGCGCCTTCTGCATCAGCAAAATCCGTTCAACCGCATTTTCGCGGGCGTCGGATTCAATCTTCGCCTGTTTTTCGTCCATTTCCTGCCACGACATTTCGCGGGAATAGCGTTCGCGCAGCATTTGAAGTTCCTGCTGAATCAGGCTCTCTTCCACGGTTTCGCCATTCACGGTGATCGATGTTTTTATTTCTTCACCCATTTTATTTTCCACAGCACTTTTTAAATTTTTTCCCGCTGCCGCAGGGGCAGGTTTCATTTCGCCCGGTTTTTCCGCCGACTGCCGCGGCCGGGTTTTTCGACGCTTTTCCCATCACATCCGCCGCCGGTCGGCCGGCTTTCACCAGTTCGGCCATTTCGCGCATCTTCGGGTCAATATGTTTGAAGAACGTTTTATAACCTGCGCATAAATAGTTCAACCCCGGTTCGCCGTCGGGCGTATTCAAAAAGCGGTGCTTCGGGCACTCGCCGTTGCAGGCAAACAGGAAATCGCACTCCCGGCAATATTTCGGCAGAGCATCCCACTTATCCTGCCCGAATTTCACCTGTCCATTTGAATAGATCATCTCTTCGAGCGTCAGCTCGGTCACATTGCCGAGAAAATGGGAGGGATACACATAGTGGTCGCACGAATAGAGCCCGCCATCGTGCTCCATTGCCACCGCCGTTCCGCAGGTCCGCGCAAACGTGCATAGATTCGGTTCCAGCCCGCACCACGCGCTCAGCGCTACGTCGAAAATATTGACGAAAATCTTCCCGACATCGGCCTTTATCCACTCGTCAAAAACCCGACTTAAAAACAGCCCGAATCCTTCCTGCGAAACCGACCACGGCATCATTCGGTCGGTGTTTTCGTTCGATTTCAAATCCGGCGGAACCGCCAAATGGAGCCCTATTTCGTGCGCCGCCCGGTCGCCTTCCCGCTCAACAATCGGGATAAACTGCATAAACTGAACATCGCGCGATTTTAAAAAGCGGTAAATTTCAACCGCTTCGTCCGGGCTTTGGCGGGTTACGCAGGTGAGCGTATTGAATTCCACCCGCCATTTTTTCAGCAGCTCCAACGCACCGAGCACCTTTTCAAATGAACCTTTTCCGCCTTTATCCACCCGATAGCGGTTGTGAATTTTTTCCGGCCCATCGAGACTCAGCCCAACCAGAAAACCTTCCCGCGCAAAAAAACGCCCCCAATCGTCATCGAGATTCACCCCGTTGGTCTGAAACGAATTATGAACCCGTCGGCCGCCCGCATAGCGCCGCTGCAGCGCGACCGCCTTTCGGAAAAAATCGAGCCCCATTAAAGTGGGTTCGCCGCCCTGCCACGCAAAGGTGATTTCCGGCGTGTGCTGACTTTGGCAGTATTTCCGGATATAGGTTTCCAGCACCGCGTCGCTCATCCGATACGGCTCGTTTTCCGGAAACAGCTTTTCCTTCTCCAAATAGAAGCAGTATGTGCAGTCGAGGTTGCACAACGGCCCGATCGGCTTCGTCATGATGTGGAATGACCTCGGCGCGCTGGAACTGGAATAACTGCTCATAAATCCGTTTTACAGAAGGCCGCAAAGATCGCGAAGCAGGAATTCAAAACTAACTTTCCTCTTTGCTGCCTTCTGTTTATTGATTTCTATACGCTTGGCGCAGCACAAAATCCATAATCGTCAGGGCGGTCATGGTTTCAACAATCGGCACGGCGCGCGCGACAACGCAGGGGTCGTGGCGGCCTTTGGCTTCGAGCGTGGTTGATTCGCCTTCAAATGTGGCGGTTTCCTGCGCCAGCCCGATGGTGGCCGGAGGTTTGAAAGCAACCCGGAATACGATCGGTTCGCCGTTGGAAATACCGCCCTGTACGCCGCCGCTGAAATTGGTCACTGTTCCGAGCCGCCCGTCGGGCTTCAGCTCGAAGGGGTCGTTATGCTGCGATCCGTACATACGCGCACCCGCAAAACCGGACCCGATTTCAAAGCCTTTGGTGGCCGGAATGGACAGCATCGCCTGCGCGAGCGAGGCTTCCATTCGTTCGAATACCGGCTCGCCCAGCCCGACCGGAACGTTTTCGGCAACACAGGTTAAAATCCCGCCGACCGAGTCCTTTTTAAAACTGGCCCGTTTCACCACATCGATCATTTTTTCGGCCGCCGCTTCATCGGGGCAGCGGATTATATTGGCGTCGATCTGCTCGCGGGTAAGGCCTTCAGTGCTCATATCGCGGGCATCGATTTCGCCCACCGAACTGACCCATGAAATAATACGGATGCCAAACTGTTCGAAGAGCCATTTTTCGGCAATCGCTCCGGCAGCAACACGGCCGATAGTTTCGCGGGCGCTGGAGCGTCCGCCGCCGCTGGCCGCGCGGTTTCCATATTTCATCTGATAGGTGAAATCGGCGTGGGACGGGCGCGGAATATTGCTCATTTCGCCGTAATCGCCCGGCCGCTGGTCTTTATTATTCACCATTAAACCGATGGGCGTTCCGAGCGTTTTTCCATTTTCCACCCCGGAAAGGATGATCACCTGATCGGCTTCGTCGCGGGCAGTTGTCATATCGCTCTGCCCCGGACGGCGGCGGGAGAGCTGCGGCTGAATATCGGCTTCGCTCAGTTTCAGATTGGCCGGGCAGCCGTCAACAATGGCGCCGACCGCTTTTCCGTGCGATTCCCCGAAAGTGGATACTTTGTAAAGCGTTCCAAATGTACTCGACATGGGTTTTCCTCGATTTCGCGGGGTAAAACATTCCTTGCCCGCATTACAACTATTGCCTCAAAACGCGTGTTTATAGCACCAACCCCGCCCGGATTGGACGAAAATCTCCCGAAAACTTGCCGCTCGCCGCCGTTTACGGCCGCCCGACTCCACTCATATTTGGGTTGCATTCCCGGGGGCTTTATGGAGAATCCGCCCCTCTATGCAATAACCCCAATCACAGGATTTTTATGGAACCAGGAAGACGCCAACACCTGCAGGATATCTACGCAACCGACCGGACCCAGAAGGACGATTACACGCCGCAGATCTCCAGCGAAATTCTCGAAGAACGCAAACGCGACATCCGCCGGCAGCAGTTTACAACCTTCCTGCTCGGCACAACCATAACCTTCATCGCCGTCGGGCTGGTGGTTGTTATTGTAAAAAAATACATCGACATCATGAAAGTGGCCGAAGCGCCCGAACCGATCACCAACGAATATATCCCGCGTTATTCTCTCGCGCCCGAACAGCAGTGGGTTCTCGATTACACCCGCGATTACAGCAACCCCGAATGGGAAGGCGAAGGCGAACGCCCGTTCAGCGGCCTGTGGCTGAAAAAAGCGGCCTTTAACCTGATTCTCGCCGAGCAGGCCGTACAGGTACGGGAATTCGGCGAAGCCGCCGAATTTTACGAAAACGTTCTCGAAATCATGCCCAATATCGAAGGGGTAAAAGTCCCGCTCGGCATGGTTTATTTCCGACTGAATAAATTTGATAAAGCCCTCGCGCTACTGGCCGATGCCCCCGAAGCCGACCTGACCTTCGACGTGCTCAACAACCTCGGCGCCGCCTGCATCGATGCGAAAACCTATGAAAAAGGCGAAGAATACCTCAAACGTTCACTCGAACTCAGACCCGCTTACGCCGAAGCCCTCAAAAACCTCGCGATCCTTTACGAAGAAACCGAACAGCATGAAAAGGCCGCCCAAGCCTATGAACAGTATCTCGACCAGCGGCCCGATGACACCGATACGCGCCACAATTTCGCCCTCTATCTGGTAAAAAACAGCAACTGGGAGCGGGCCGCCGAACAGCTTCGCATCCTCACCGAAGAAATCACAAAAGAAGCCATGCTTTATCAGCTGCTCGCCCGCGTGGAAAACAAGCTTGGAAATTACGACGCATCAATCGCCGCCTTCCAGCGCGCGGCCCAGTTGGTTGACCCGAAACAGGCACTGCTCTGGATGAACGAACAGGAATTTGACCAGCTGCGCCAGCGGCCCGAATTCCGCGAACTCATGAAACTTTACGAGAAAAAACGTTAAACGAACCTGAAAATAAGGTGATTTATTCCGAGCGCAATCAGCGCCGCGAGAAAATCATCAACCGTTATACCGAAACCCCCGTGAATATGCTGCAGTTGCTTAATCGGCGGGGGTTTTGTGATATCAAAAACCCGGTGCAGCAAAAACCCGCTCAACAGCGCCCACGGTGAAGTCAGCCCGATGACGGTGATCGGCAGCGTCAAATATTCATCCGCAACGATACACCCCGGGTCTTTCCCCCCGATTATCGTTTCCGCAATGCCGCAAACCGGAACTGCAAGCAGCGTCAACACAACACACGTTCCGATTTGACACCAGACCGACGGAAGATACATCACCCCCCAGGCCAGCGGCAATCCGACCAGCGTTCCGACTGTCCCGGGCATCACCGGGCTCAATCCTGTGCCAAATCCAATCGCGACCCATTTAATAAAATTCTTCATCATAAACTCCACTATCACACCTGATCAGGTGTGATATTTTTCATAACAACCTCTACCAAATCTCTGCTAAACCGATCCGGCGGATTTTCCAAAGACCATACACCATTTTTTCTGCATACAAGGTTACGACTCGACAGCTTTTTTAAATGCCTACTCATCGCCATTTCAGGAACCTGACATTGAGTACATAACTGGGACAGTTCCAAGGAATTCTTCTTCAGTTGCCGTACAATTCGTATCCGCCGCTCATGCGTAAAAGCGGTAACACATTTTACAAGAATTCTGTAATTGCCTTCACATAGCCGAATTTCCCGTTTTACAGCATCGGTCAACAGATCCCCCCTCACCACACTGTAAAATACAAATTTACCCCTCCTTTCAGATTGAAGAAACCCGAAGGACTCCAGTTCCTGCAAATGCTTTCCAACGTTATTCTCATCTTCCCCAATCCTTTCCGAAGCCCGTTTAACACACAAGGATGGAGACTGCATAAGCAAATGAAATAATTTGAGCCTCAGTTCCAACGCAAGACATCGAAAGTGTTTGCACAGCAATTGACCTTCCATTCATTCCTCCCTTTTCAACACAATAATTATCACACCTGATCAGGTGTGATAATTATATAGAAGTCATTTTTTCAGCTAACACACCCAAAATCCCAATAGTTGCCGTATCCATCCTTAAAATCCGGCTGCCCATCCCGAACAGTTCAAATCCGTGCGACTGGAGTATTTCCAGTTCATATGATGTCCAGCCGCCTTCCGGGCCGATCGCCAAAAGGACGCGCGGGGGTTCAGTCAGCTCTAAATCACCCAGTCGTTTTTTTCCCGACGGATCAGCCAGCAGCTTCCGATGCTGCCCGAACAGCCCGTCAAATGCATCTTCCATAAATGGTTTAAAAAGCGGGCGGATCAACACTTCCGGAAGATGTGTGCAACGCGCCTGCTGCAATCCTTCAATTAGCAGCTTTGTGTAAAAATCGGGTTCAATTACATGGCTGTCAAAATAGAAACGCTCCACCTTTTCCGCTCGAAGCAGAATAATTTTTCCAACCCCAAGAGCGGCGAGTTGCGCCCATAGCCGTTTCAACACTTTCGGCCGCGGCATGGCCAGCAGCAGATCTACCCGGGGAACAGGCGGAAGTTCATTTTCGAACGCGCAACTCAAAACAACACTGCCGGATTCAACCGATTCAACTGTCCCGGAGCCGAACGGCCCGTTAAGCAATCCCACCCGGAGAACTTTCCCCGGCCCGGCTTTTAAAACCTTCCGGATATGCCGCGCCCGCTCATCGCATAAAACGGCACGTTCTCGTTCAATTTCGTTCGGATAGAGGAGAATTAGATTCATGGAATGGAGAATGAATGGAGCTGTAGCCGGATGCAATCATCCATTCTTGAAGTTTGCCGCCGCGGCCGCCATATTCCGCGCATGAAAATTTTACTTTGCAACGATGACGGCATTCACGCCTGCGGTATTTCCGAACTGCACAGCGCCATCAGCCATTTGGGCGAACTTTACGTTTGCGCGCCGGACGCGGAACGCAGTGCCGCCGGACACGCCATCACCCTCACCGACCCGATCAAAACCATTCCCATTGAAAAAAACAACCAGCACTTCGGAACCGCCGTAAGCGGGACCCCGGCCGACTGCATCAAACTGGCCTTGCGCTACATTATGCGCGATGATCCGCCTGATCTCGTCGTCAGCGGGATCAACCTCGGCTCAAACACCGGTATCAGTGTGCTCTATTCCGGCACCGTTTCCGCCGCATCCGAAGCCGTCATTCTCGGCGTTCCGGCCATCGCGCTGTCACTTTGCACCTACCTAAACCCGCAGTGGGAAACCGCCGCATACGTTGCCAAAGAGATCGTTGGAAAAGTCGCAAAAAATCCCTTACCGGACGGAACGCTGCTGAATGTAAATATTCCCAATATTCCGCTCTCGGAACTGAAAGGGATGAAAGCCGCAACAATGGGTCGCTCCCGTTTTGTGGAGCATTTTCACACCCACAAAGATCCGCGCGGAAATGAGTATTACTGGCTCGACGGCGACCTCCATCTGCTTGATGACGACAACAACGCCGACATCCGCGTCGTGGAATCCGGCTACGCCGCCCTCACCCCCATCCAGATTGAAATGACCGCCCACCATGTAATGGAGCAGGTTAGGGAGTGGAACGAAGAGTATTAAAAGCTACGCCTTCTTCACAAACTCAGACTTAAGCTTCATGGCACCGAAGCCCGGAATTTTGCAGTCGATATTGTGGTCGCCCTCGCACAGGCGGATGCTCTTCACCTTGGTACCAACTTTAAGATCTGACTGCGCGCCTTTAACTTTCAGCCCTTTGATGATGGTCACCGAATCGCCATCCGCCAGCTGATTTCCATTGGCATCAAGCACAACAGAAACATGATCAGAAACTGCTGTATCGCTCCCGACCGGAGTCCATTCATGCCCGCAATCAGGACAGATCAGCATATCCTGATCTTCGTAAGCATATTCAGAATTGCACTTCGGGCAGTTTGGCACATCGCTCATAAAATTTATCCTTTGACACTGGTGTCCGGTAAAAATTTGAAATCATAGACGACCCGGAAAAACTCCTGCATAGTTGTTTCACCACAAAACACTATAAACAAGGAGCTTCCGAGTCATGGGATACCAGCCTACGGTTTTT
>QKFE01000075.1 GCA_003252225.1 Kiritimatiellales bacterium
CCTTTTTTGTGGATGCCCAAAGCCAGCGTTAATCCGCCGCCTTCGACTCCGCGCACATGGGGGAAGGCGATTCCGCTGTCGATGGCGGTGCTCACAATGGCCTCCCGCTGCAGCGCGGCTTCAAGCAATTGGTCGGCACTTTCGACAAACCCCTCTTCCTGCAGCCGGGCGCACATCTGTCCGAGCACCTCCTCGGGCGTGTCGCCGGTGAGCGGCGTCACCATCAGCGTCTGGGCGGAAAAGCGGGCGATACCCATTTTCTCTTTTTCGCCATAGACCCGGCTTTTGCGTTCGCGCGCCACCACTTCGGAGGGATGGTACAGGTAGCGTGTGCAGTTCAGGCAGCGGCGCAGTTCATCGGCCCGCAGCACTTCATTAATCAGGCTCTTTGTCAGCTGGATCCCGCACCCGGTGCAGTTGCCGTCAATGATCGGCACCACCGCTTCGGGGTGTTTCTGCAGCAGGCGGTTGATGTGCGTTTTCACCTGCGGCTGTAGATCGGCCCCGAGCAGGGCGATATTGGCGTCGAGCGTTTCGAGGTGTTTTGCATTCGGCATGGCGGCCTTGGTCTGCATACGGGCCACGATCAGTTCCTGCAGCTGGATCAGCTGGTTGATAGTTTTACGGTTGCTCATCTCTGTTTTCCTGTTTTTGGGTCAAATCCGTTGCGCGCTTCAGCGCCTCGTCAATATTGCTCCGGAAATTCTCTTCTCCGATAAGCTTCATGAATCCGGATTGTTCAAATACTTTGCGCGGCTGGGGGAGTACGCCCGAAAAAATAAGCTGCGTTCCTTCCCTGAGGCATTTACGGTGAAGTTCCTCAAGCACATGCAGCCCGGTGGCATCAATGGCGGGCACATTCCGAATCCGCAGAATCAGCACCGGAACAGGCCGTTCAATATTGCGCAGGGCATTCCAGAACGTGTCGGCCATGCCGAAGAAAAAGGGGCCGTTGACTTCAAAGACCTCCACCCCGTCCGGTACGTTGCGCAGGGCAAGCGCCAGAGGATCTTCCGCTTCGGTATCATCGCCCCGCACAGCAGAGGTGACAAAGCGGACATCGGTGATTTCCGACATACGGCGGATAAAAAGCAGGGCGGAAAGCACAATTCCCACCTGCACCGCAACGGTCAGATCCACCAGTACCGTCAGCGCAAAGGTCAGCAGCAGAACCAGACGGTCGCTGACCGGGCCGCGGAGGATGGACATAAAATGGTGGCGCTCGCTCATGTTATAGCTGACCACCGTCAAAATTGCCGCCAAAGCCGCCAGCGGAACCATCCGGGCAAGCGGGGCAAAAAGGAGCAGGACCAGCAGCAGCGTGACGGCGTGGATCAGTCCGGCCACGGGTGTGCGTGCACCGCTTTTCACATTGGCCGCCGTACGGGCAATGGCGCCCGTTGCGGGAATCCCGCCGAACAGAATGCCGCCGATGTTGGCAATCCCCTGCGCAATGAGTTCCGTGTCGGGTCGGTGTTTCCCGCCGGTCATGCCGTCGGCCACCGTTGCGGACAGTAGCGACTCGATGGCCGCCAGCAGCGCCACAGTCACCGCGGAAGGAACCATCGCGCGGAAATCCATGCCTTCCAGCCCGGGCAGTGCCGGTACGGGAAGCATTCTCGGCAGGTCACCGAAGCGGCTGCCGATGGTTTCCACATCAAGATGCAGCAGTGCCGCTGCTCCTGTAGCGGCCAGCATCCCGACGAGCATCGCCGGAATTTTCGGCGCATATCGGCGGATCAGCACAATCAGCACAATGGTGCCGATGCCAAGCAGAGCGGATGCCGGTCGGAAGGTATCCAGCGACCGGAAATAGGCGCCCCACTTTTCGATGAATTCCGAGGGGACATCTTCCATCCGCAGTCCGAGCAGATCTTTGACCTGTGTGGAAAAGATCACCACCGCAATGCCGGTGGTGAAGCCGGTTGTCACCGGGAACGGGATGAACCGGATCAGGCCGCCCAGCCGAAACAGCCCGAAAAGAATGAGCAGCACTCCGGCCATCAGCGTCACCCAGCAGAGGCCGGCATATCCGAACTGGGTGACAATCCCGGAAACAATCACGACAAACGCGCCGGTCGGCCCGCCGATCTGTACCCGGCTTCCGCCGAGCAGCGAGATTAGAAATCCGGCGATGATGGCCGTGAACAGTCCGCGTTCGGGCGGGAGTCCGCTGGCAATGGCAAACGCCATGGCCAGCGGCAGCGCAATGATGCCGACCGTCACCCCCGCCACCAGATCGGCTCCGAACGTTTTGCGGTTATACGTTTTCAGCAAGGTAAACAGTTTGGGTTGAAAATTTTTCATACTGCTCCTTTTATAAAAACGATACGACTTTGCGGAGCTGGGTGAAAAGCCGGAAGAGGCCTCGGGTGGTTCCGCAAATGATATAACCGATTCCCACCACATTGAGCGGAGAGACGGGGGCCTGATAATGAAGAATTCCGCCGCAAATCGCCCCCATCAGAAAAAAGCAGGTGAATACGGACGGAACGAGCAGTTTCCAGCGATCGATCTGATGACCGCGTAGAATCATACCGAGGGTTACGCCGATGTCGGTGATGAGCCCCGTGACGTGGGTGGTTCGCAGTACCATTCCGCGGTAACGCGTGGCCAGCGCGTTCTGCAATCCGCAGGCAAACGCGGCCACGACGATGGCATAGAGCAACAGCGCGCGCGCCAAGAGTATGTTGGAGCAGAGGAGCAATACCCCGACGACAGCGATCATCCAGCCGTAGGGCCGCTCGAGATCCAGTGTCGGATGGTGAATGAGAAAGCCGGAGGTGGTCGCCCCGATCGTGAACCCCAGCAGGGCGGCGGCCACCTTCAGCAGATCCGCAGTATGAATACCGTCCGGTGCGGACAGTCCGATCCCGATGCGGGAAATATCACCGGTGATGTGTCCGATCGAGACGCCGGCCTGTAGAATGAAAACAACATTCGCGCAGGCGGCGCCGAAGATCAGCAGGCACCCTCCGAACAGGATCAAGTTGGGCGGATATGTATTCACATCTCGGATATCAGTTCATGAAATAGCGCAGGTAGATGAAGGCGCTGGCAACCACGAGACTGAGCAACATGAAGGGGAAGCCGTATTTGGTGAAGGCCCCGAAGCTGATCGGACAGTTGTTGCGGTTGGCGATCTGCGAAATCACCACGTTGGCGGATGCGCCGACGAGCGTTCCGTTGCCGCCGAGGCAGGCCCCGAGCGCGAGTGCCCAAAGCAGCGGTTCGGCAATCTGGACTTTGATGAGCGCCTCCTGCCCGGAGATACCCATCTGTTCGGCAAATATCGGCACAATCCCTTTCACCAGCGGAATCATGGCCATCACCAACGGAATATTGTCCACAATGGCCGAAGCGATTGCGCTGAACCAGAGAATGGTGAGCGCGGTAGCCATCAGGTTTCCGCCGCAGATGTGCAGGATAAATTCGCCCATCTTTTCAAAAACATGGTGCTGCTCCAGTGCGGCGATCATCATGAAGAGGCCGGAGAAAAAGAGAATCGTGTTCCATTCGACGTGTACCAGCGAGTGGTGGATATCTTTGCGGCAGACGAGCACCATCAGCATGGCCCCGGCGATGGCGATAATGCCCGGTTCAATCTCCAGCGCTCGACCGCCGAAGAAACCGGCCAGAATGATCCCGAAAACGACCAATGATTTTTTCAGCACGACCGGCTGGAGAATCGCTTTATCCGGACGGGACTGTTCGATGCGTTTACGGGTCTGCTCCGTAGTCTTGATCGACTTGCGGAAGATCAGCGCCATGACGCCGAGCAACAGAACCATACAGACTAGAATGGGCGGGCCGAGGTTGATCAGGAAGTCGTTGAACGACAGATGCGTTTGCGAGCCGATCAGAATGTTCGGCGGGTCGCCGACGAGCGTGGCGGTTCCGCCGACGTTCGAGAAAACGGCCTCCATAATCAGAATCGGTGATGCCGGCATTTCGAGCAGCTGGCAGAGAAGGATCGTGACCGGCGCCATCAGGATGACGGTGGTAACGTTGTCGAGAAACGCCGACAAAAAGGCGGTGAGCACCATAAAGAAAATGGCGATCAGCAGGCCGTTACCTTTGGCGACACGGGCCAATTTAATGGCGAGCCATTCGAACACACCGGTATCGGTCAGTGTATTTACGACGACCATCATGCCGATGAGCAGGAAGAGCACATTGAGGTCGATGGC
Organism: Kiritimatiellales bacterium; assembly: GCA_003252225.1. Lineage (GTDB taxonomy): Bacteria > Verrucomicrobiota > Kiritimatiellia > Kiritimatiellales > Pontiellaceae > Pontiella. The sequence continues at coordinate 4,191 of QKFE01000075.1, forward strand.
GTGCAGCGCCTCTTCGTAACCGACGAGGTGCAGACCGATCATCAGTCCGGCGCCGATCAGGGCGGCGATGGTTTTATCGATCAATTCGGTGGCAATAAAAAAGTAAACCACCAGAAAAACTATGATAGGGAGAAGCATGGTTAAAAATCCTTCGTTAGTGGTTGATCACGTTGTCGAGCACCAGTCCTTTATCGATGGAACCGATCCAGCGGCCGGATTCATCGATGACGTAGAGCTTGGGGTAATTCCGGATCGCGAGATCGAAAACAATTTCCATGATGGTGTAATCGACCGGAACCGTGCGGGCGCAGTCTTCCATCATATCGGAACAGAGGATGTTCCCTTCATCGGCAAAATATTTTTCGAACGGGTCGAATTCGGCGATAAAGGAGACGCTTTTGAGCTGCGCGAAAAAGTCGGGCAGTCCGTAGCGGAAAAGGCGGCTGACGGAAATTTCACCGAGGATTTTCTGCTCGTTGTTCACCACCGGAACAGCGCCGATATTATTCACACTCATCCGGTGCGAACAGAGGGTAACCGGATCGTCTGGCTTAACGGAAAAACGCGGCGGCCGCATGATGTCGCGCGCAAGAATCGGCTTATCGATCTTCGGATTGTGTACTTTGAAAATGTTCCTCAGCTCTTCCGGAGTCTGTGCCGCGAGCACCTCCTGGCGGATGGATTTATCGGCCAGCAGGCGGGAAATCTGCGCCATGATTTTCAGTGAAGCGGAGGGGTCGGAAACCGGAGCCAGAATCAGGCAGACGATCTGTACGGGCGCTTTTTCAAACAGAACCGGTTCGCGGAGCGTGGTCACGGCAAACAGCGCTTTGTCCAGGTTTTCGAGCCGGGCATGGGGAAAGGCGATGCTTTC
>QKFE01000053.1 GCA_003252225.1 Kiritimatiellales bacterium
ATATGTCGGTGCCGGACGATCATTTAACGGCGGTGATGCAGATGTACCGCGAGGGGCTCGAATCCGCCGGATTGGAGTCTGTAATTTTCGGGCATATCGGGAACAACCACGTTCACGTCAATATTCTGCCGCGCAATTTGTCGGAGTTTGAAGCCGGGAAGTCGCTCTATCTGGAATGGGCCGAAAAGGTCGTCAAACTGGGCGGATCGGTTTCGGCTGAACACGGGATCGGTAAAAATAAGCGGGAATTTCTGCGGCTGATGTTTGGGGACGACGGTATCGCCGAAATGCGGCGAATTCGTAAGTTATTTGATCCGACCGGGCTTTTGAATCCGGGGAATCTGTTTTTGTAATCGGTTGATTTTGTACGATGTGGGATCTTTTCCCACTTTTTTTATTTTTTGTGGGAAGATTTCCCGCAACCGGTCGACAGGAGAGACAAAATGAGGGGTAATTGTCTACTCAGGAGGCTGAAATGATACAGAAAGGAAAAGTACGGGTTGTTTTAACACAGGGCTATTGCCTGCTCCGTCACGCGCTGGTTGACCGGCTGAAACAGGAGGGCTGGATCGAACTTTGCGGGGTGGCCTCGGGGCTGGAAGAGGCCCGGGAAATGATCGCCGAGTATAAACCTCATGTTTTGGTGATGAATATTTCGCTCAAGTGCAGTGCCGGGGTTTCTTCAATGCAGAAGCTGAAACACGATTTTTTCTGGCTTTCGATTGTCGCTTTTTCCTGCGATTCGGAATTTGAAAATGCCTATATCGGTCAGGCGCTGCGGGCCGGGGCGGATGCGTATGTTTCCGCGGAGGATTCTCTGGAGGATTTGATTGATGCCATCCGCTATGCCAGCGAAGGCCGACCGTTTGTCGGCGAAGCAACGCGGCAGCGCCGCCATGAACAGCTGCTGAACGAAGAACAGTTGAAGCGGCTTTCCCGCCGTGAAGCGGAGGTCTTCTGTCTGACCGGCTGCGGGTATGTTCCTCAGCGAATTGCGCAGGTGATGAACCTGAGTGTGAAAACGGTCGAAAGCTACCGCGAACGTATTCGCGGGAAAATGAATTTTGAAACGGGCGCGGATCTGCTTTATGCCTCGACCAGTTTTATGCGCAGCGCAGCACGCAGGGGCATGGCTGTCCCGGATGAAGAGGTGGTCAAAGAGCTGCTTTCAGCCACAGCTTAGTTTCAGAAACATCGGAGTTCCGATTCCATTCCGGCAGGAATCGGGACTCTTCTTCTCCCAGTGATTCAAGCCGGGCGGTTCCGAGCCGGATTTCCTTTTGGGAAATGGTTCCGGCATTTTCGATGGTGACAATATTGAAAACATCGCCGACGCGCGCGCCGTGGAACTGACCCCATCCGGTTCGGAGATTTCCGTTTTCGGTCGTTTCGGCGGGAAGCAGCAGCGGCCGGGCTTCGTTCATGGTTTTCATGATTTCCGACGCGAGGGTTTCGCAGGCCGGTTCGAGATTTTCGTAGTTGGTGAATACCGCCGAGCTGGAGCTTAAAACGCGCGATGTTTCCGTATCGATGATCCGCAGGTGGATTTCGCGGTTTTCGCCGATGGGGATAATTTCGCCGAAAAGAATCAGGCTGGCGGGGAGCAGTTTTCCGATCTGGAATGCGGCGCGGCTGTCGGCCAGTTTTGAGCTTCCGAGTTCCACTTCTTTTAAGAGGGTATCGAGGGCATCGCGCTCAACTAAAACGCATCCGCCGATGGATTCGAGTTTTTTATGCAGGCGGTGGCGGACGATTGCGGTTTCTTCGGGCGTGGTTCCGGTGGGGCCGGCGCAGGCGAGAATACGGGGGCGGATAAAGGCTTCGGCGGTTCGTTTTGAATATTCGGTCAGTCTGCCGGCAAACTGTTCGAGTCCGCCGCGGGTTTCCGGTTCACTGACTGTTTCGGGTTCGGGCGGTATTTGCTGCGGCGGTTCGGGCAGGGTTATTTCACCGCGCACGAAAACAAATTCACCGCCGGCGTGGGCGGGGGAGGCGAGCGGGCCCATGCGGACGAGCTGTCCGGTCAGGTTGCTGACTTTATCGCGGATCGAAACGGCGATGTCGGATGCGGAAAAAAACCCGCTTTGATTGTATTGGAGGTAGTTGAGGATTTCCTGTGCGAAAACGCTGTGCCGGATTCCGCTGTCGAGCACGGGTTCAAGGTTTCCGCTGGTGATGAGGTAGCGCGACGGGACGGAGCGGGCGCGCTGGTACCAGTGCCCGGATTTATCGGTGATTTCGTCGCCGCGGAAGAGCGATCCGCCGTAGCAGGTGTCGGCGACGAGCAGGATGTGTTTGGCGGGCGATGCGCTGACGATTCGGTTGATGCTGCTGTTCCAAAGCCAGTCTTCTTTTGCGGGCAGGTCGTGAAGGGTGCGGTGCGCGCCGTGGGGAATCCAGTAGCCTTCGTCCATCAGTTTGTCGTAGTAGCCGTGTCCGGCAAAATAGATGAGCAGGGCGTCGTTTTGGGTCAGCTTCATCAGCTGGTCGAAGGCGCGCAGAATATTTCCGCGGGTTGCCTGTTCATCGATCAGCGAAATCACGTTGAAGCCGTAGCGGTTTTTCAGGACGTCGCCCATTGCTTCAGCATCGGAGCGCGCGGTGCCCAGATCGGCCCAGCCGGTATTTCTGTAGTCGCCGATGCCGATAACCAGTGCGTGGTAATTCAGCGGCTGTTCATTTTGCGGTTGCGGGATGTCGGCGGTTTCGGGCGCAGTTTCGCGGTTCTGAGGGCTGCAGGCAGCGATCAGCGTTCCGCAAACTGTGAGCAGTATAAACTGACTGAACCGTTTCATCGGGCAAAAACATAATCTCCGGGCTGAACAAGATTTTCCGGTTGATCTCCCGGAACTATAGCGGCTGATTTTTCAGACTCAACCTTAGAAATAACAACTTCTAAAGGTTTGGTTCCGTTTTTCAAAAGGGTTCCCTGCTCGAAAACGGAGTCCGACCGGATCACCAAAAAGCGCATTCCTTTCTGTGCGCCGGCTTTTTCGCCGGCGCTGATAAACAGGTCATTTCCGGCTGAATGAAGGCGCGACTGGATGAGCGGGAAACGCTGCTCAATTTTCATCACCAGTCCGGCGAGCCGGGTTTTGAGCTGCCGCGGATCTTCAATATAGATGTCTTCAATAAAGAGTTCTTCACCGCTTTCGGTGTCGAAAACGGCGGTGTAAACCGTTTGTCCGGGCGCGTCGTTCAGAATTCGGGTTATGAAACTGAGATCCGCGTTCAGTTTGCGCCCTGTTTTGAGCAGGGCCCGCGGATCGGCGAGCGTCTGTTCCGAAAGTTTCTGCTCTTCGCGGATGATTTTGGTTTCGGCGTCGGCGGCCAGCAGGTAAAAGCGGACGGGCGGGCGGTTGAGTTCTTCGCTGAAATAGTGGCTGATTCTCCGGGTTGTTTCGGGGGGCGGGAGTTCGCCGGTTAACGGGGAAAGCGCGGCGGCGAGCCGGTAAATGGAATCGAGGTATTCGGGTTCTCGGTAAATAACGGTCAGCCGGTTTTCGGTTCTGTTTTCATCGAAGTCGGTTGCGGTGACGGTGATGGTGTTGGTTCCTTTTTCGAGCGGTAACCGGCGGAGGGTTCGGAATAGCGGGGAGGGGTGGGTGAGCAGGTTTTCGCCGTTAACGGAGAGGGTTTTCAGGGCGGTATCGTCGGCCGCGCTGATATCGAGCCCGTATTCGGGGGAATAGAGGGTGATTGTTTTTCCGGCGTCGGCCAGTTTCAGTTCCGGTGCTGACGGCGGTTGTTTTTTTGCCAGTTGTTTCAGTTCGGCGGGGGAGAGTTTCCATTCGACGCGGTTTCCGGCTTCGTCTGTTGCGGCGATCAATAGCGGGCTGTTTTGAGTTTCGGGCCACGGGAGGGTTGTTTCGGTTTGGCCGATTTTGAAGAGCTGTTTATTGACGCTGACCGTTTTCAGCCGGAGGTTGTCTTTGCAGGTAATTACCGGCTCGGTTCCTTCGCGTTTGAGATAGATATTCGGCGGGGTGAAATCGGCGGTAATTACGAAATTGGTTGAACTCGTTTTGCCGGAAACATCCCGAGCACTGATGGTGATGCAGTTTTGCCCCTCTATTAAAGGGATCTGTTTTTTGAAATCGACCGATGTTTTCGCCAGTTCAATGAATTCGGGTTCACCGTTGATGGAAAGGGCGGCAATTGCGTTTTCGCCAAAAGCGGCGCCTTTTAGCTCGAAGCGTGTTTTTGAGCTCCAAAGGCCGGCGGTTTGCAGCTGTATTTCCGGCGGAGGGAGGGCTTCGACGGCCAGTGTTTCTTTGATTCGGCTGATGTAATATTTCGCGCGCGATGAGGGTTCCATTTCGAGCGATTTTTCCAGCAGTTCGAGCGCCTTTTCCGGCTGGCCCTGTTTGAAGCGGCAGACGCCGAGTTCGCGGTGGGGGAAATAACCTTCGAGCATGTGCATGCCGTAGGTGCGGACTTTCCAGCGGTCGTGCGGGTAGGGGGTCCGTGCGCCGGAACGCAGGCCGAGCGCAGTTTCGAAATCAGCGGCGGCTTTATCAAAATGGCCATCCTGCAAATGGAGGCGGCCCCGGGCGTAGTAGTTCCACCAGGTGGGGTGGGTGATCGTGTACGGATCGTTCTGGTTGTGCGTTTTCACGGTGACGCAGCCGGATGTTACGGCGATTGCGGCAAGTATTAAAACGATGGCGGTTTGGGGACGAATCATTGATTAGTCTGTTCAGCAATTTGGTTGGATACGCTTTTGCTGAACGTTGGAATATCTGCCCGGAGCTGTTCAAGGCCGGAATAGTCGGCGGACCAGATTTTTTCCGCGGCGGGGCTGTTTTTCGGATAGCCCGAAATTTCGATGGCCATTGCGCCTTTTGCGAATTCCTGCAAACTGACTTTCAGTATCCATTTTTCGGCGGAGCCGGGGATTCCGGTTTCGATAGCCTGCTGGAGTTCTTCGACGGCTTGTTTGATTTCGGCGCGGTTGTATGCCGATGTTTCTGCCTGACTTCCTCGAACCTGCGGCGTCGTTCCGAAGGAGGTGCTTTCCCACTGAACGATGTCGTTCGGCTGGAGGGCGAATAACACAAATGCGGCGGCGGCAGCGGCGGCGAGCGGCAGACTGAAGCGTATGATTTTGTTTCCGGAGGGCCGGGCCTGTTCGGTGTGTTCCGGGAATTCGGACTCCCATTCGGCCATCAGCGCGTCTTCGTCAAAATCGGGTTCGGTTTCGGCTTGGAGCAGCGGCAGTGCTTTTTCCAGCTGTGCGTGTGTCGCCCGTTTTTCGTTGAGCGCTTCCTGCAGGGTCAGGTCTTCGGCCAGCGTATTTTCGAAGCGCGTTTTCTGCTCGTGGTTGAGTTCATTATGGAGGTAGGCCCAGATTTGGTCGGCTGCTGCTTTCATTTGTTTGTCCTTTCAAATGCCGGTAGTTGGCGGAGTTTTTCGTGCAGTTTGTCGAGGCACTTTGAGAGTCGGCTCCCGACGGTGTTGACCGAGATGCCGAGTTCTTCCGACATCTGGAGGTAGGAATGGTGTTTCAAATAATAAAGCGCAATGCTGTCTTTGCAGGTCTGGTTCAGGTGCTGAAGCGCGGAGCGCAGGAAACCGATCTGTTCGTTTTCGGCGGTAACGCTGTAGGGATCCGGAGAGGGGTCAATAAATTCCATTTCATCCCAGTTGCCGGTTCGGTTCTGCTGTACGGATGAAACGATGGTGGTTCGCCAGCGTGCCTGCCGCCGTATTTCGTTGATGCACTGGCGGTGCGCAATCCGCTTGATATACCACGACAGCGTACTTTCTTCCCGAAAGGTTTCGAGGGAGGATTGGAGCTGAAGGTGGATGTTCTGACGGACATCGTCCTGTTCGTCTTCCGTAAAGTTCCATTTGCGCCATTTGACGATGGAGTAAATCAGCGGATCGAACTGATTACAGAACATCTCCCAGCCCCTCGGATTGTTTTCCCGCAGGGCGGTCAGAATCTCTTTATCAGAATATGACGCTTTCCTCTTCATAATTCAGCAACGCTGAATATAGTAAAAACCGCTAGAATTATGAAGTATAAACGTTGAATTACAGGATTTAGAAGTTGCTATTTCAGGGTAAACAAATATGATCATAATCGTTCTCTTAGACCGCATGGGTGTGTGGTAAAAAGTCCCACAAAATGAAGCCGTCCGGAACCCATATTCCAACCCTCGCTGCGGCTGTTTTAACGCCGATTCTCGCCGCTGCTGTGCCCATTGAAATTCCCACCCCCGGCGGAACCGTCACGATTGATCTCCCCCATGCCGGTCCGACCGGCCAGCTGGTTGATCCCGATCCACCCGAAGATGCCGGATTCCGTCCGCCGACGATTTTTTCCGCCCCGCTTCCCGTCGGTTCCGGTGCCCGCGCACTGGGGCAGGCCGGCGCTTTCACGGCCGTTGCCGATGATGCAACGGCCGCATCGTGGAACCCGGCGGGGCTGGTACAGCTCGAATCGCCCGAAGTTTCTGCCGTGTACCGCTTTTCCGCCCAGAAAAATTCCTACGAATCGCACTCGTCCGAGCTGGAAGTCGGCGAAAACAGTTACACGAGCAGTGAACTGAACTATTTGAGCATTGTTTATCCGTTTCTGATTAATGAGCGAAATGCCGTTATTTCGCTCAACTATCAGGAAACGTACGATTTTACCCACGAATTCACCGCCCGTTTTTCGGGCAGCGCACAGCAGACCGTCGACAGCACAGTCAATCAGACCTTTTATGCTACCGTGACCAATTTTTACAGTGATTCAAAACAGAGCCTGATCATCGTGTCTGATATCACGACCGAAGCCGAAAGCCGAATCAACCAGCTGATCGACTCGTCGATTATGTCGGATATTGATTTTCGGCAGTCGGGTACCATTGATGCGGTTTCGCCGGCGTTGGCTTTTGATATTACCCCGAAATTTTCTCTCGGCCTTTCGTTGAATGTTTTTACGGACGGCGAAGCGCGGGGCAACCGGATTGAATCGACGCTGGTTGCGGATTATGAGGGCGTGTCGCTTTCCGATGCGCAGATCACCGATTACCGTGATTCCACTGCGGTGAGTTTCTGGGACGGTGAGATGTATACCGGCTCAGGCTGGAGTATAATCACCAATTCGATTTCAGGAAAACATACCAATAGTTACTCTTCAGTGGATAATTACCGCCAGTCCGACCAGTATACGGTTAGGGGGCGATATGAAGAGGAAAATGTCACCGAAGATTTTTTCGGGGTGAATGCAACCATCGGCGCACTTTGGGCGGTGAATGAAAAACTCTCGCTAGGCGGCGCGGTCGATCTCCCTTGGAAAGGGAAGGGAACCCAGACTAAACGGATTGATCACCAGATTTCGACGTTTGACAGCAATCGGGTTGAGGTGGCGAGCAGTACGCTTTCCGAAACCCGGGAACAGTCGGTCGAATATCAATTCCCCCTCTATTGGGCGGTCGGCGGAGTGTGGCGCTGGAACGACCGGTTTTTCACCTCGGCCGATTTCAGCATGACCCACTGGTCGATGTATAGCTATGAAGCGGAGGGGGAAGGGCGGATCAACCCGGTGAACGGGCAGCCCTATTCATCATCGAAACCGGATGACTGTGTTTCGTTCCGCTTCGGGGGGGAATATCTGGCGGTTTTGAACTGGACGGAAATACCGCTTCGCGTCGGCCTTTTCTGGGAACAGCGGCCCGCCGCGGACGAGCCCGATGAATACTGGGGCTTCAGTTTGGGAACCGGTATTTCGATGGGCAAAGATCCCGGCAAACTGATTCTGGATATCGCCTATGTTTTCGAGCAGGGAAAAAATGTAATGGGGGCACTTTTGCCCGACCAGTCCGTCTCTTCCGACACCGTCAAACATCAGTTGTTTATCTCCGCCATTTGGCACTTCTGATTCTGAAAAATGAAGCTTCCGGGCGCCTCGGTTTCATGGGGGTCGGGCGCCCGGAAGCTGTTCTCCCAGCAGGAAGGAAGAATGGTTTGGGTTTAGGCAGGAAGCAGTTGACCGGATGTAATCCAGTTGGAAATTACGAGGCCGCAGTATTCGTCGGTTAACAGGTACATATCGTCAGCCCGTTTTTCCAGTTCGTCAGCCATATCATGTTCCACACTGACGTTGATTTTGATGGTATCGCCTTTGGTTGACATGATTTTCTCCTTCTCTTTTCTACCCCGGATCAGGGACTCCGCCGGGGTTTTGATTATTTGTAGTTTATCCATTTTTGCTCATCTGTGAAGCGGCAGCTTTGCGGAGATTTTCCCCGCAAACGGGGTTCAGTCCGGCAGAACCAGACCTTCCGGTTTGGGAATATCTTCCGGCCAGTAGCTGATTTGCTGCGAGGTGGAGGTTGCTGTTTGCGGCGGGGTTGAGGCGGAGAAAACCTGATTGGGTTCTGCCCACCAGCAGGGAACGACTTCCACTTTATAATAGAGGTTGCAGTTGTCGGTTGAATTGGGGTCGATCCAGCGCATTTCGGTTTGGCCGATTGCGGTTTCCCATGTGCCGCCGATTTGGAACCATTCGCCGGCAGTCAGGTTGGTGGTTCCGCAGACACGGTAGGTGCGGTCGGGTTCAACTGTCCACGCGAGTTCGACCCCCCCGGTGGTCGAAAAGGGTTGGAGCCAAAGGCAGCTGTTCCAGTCGTTCGGGTCGGTTCCGGCGATATATTCAGCGTGGTTTGACATGCCGTCGTTATCGGGGTCGTTCGGGTCGGAAAAGGCGCCGTCGGCCAAAAATGACTGAGCTGCACTGCCGAAATGGTCGTTTTCCCACGTATCGCCGAGCTGATTCCCGTTCTGATCCAGCGGGGCGAGGAAAATGGTGCCGTAATCCCGGTCGTCCCCGACCCGGGGGGTGACGACACTATTGGTGACGAAAAGGGTGTGATATCCGGGTTTGCTGATCCGCAGGTGGTAGCTCTCTTTTCCGTCGGCATAAAGGTAGACATTGGTTGGAAATGCACCCGAAGCATCGCTTACCCATGTTTCGGCATAGCTGGTCAACCACGGATAACCGGTTAAAACGGTTCCATCTCCGGGGCCGCCGCTGACAATATACTCGATGGTTGCGCCCTCAATGCGTTCCATGGTCCAGGCGTCCCGGATTCCTGCATCCACCCGGATCACCGGGTCAAAATGGAAGCCTGCCACAGCAAGAAAGTTACTGGCGGTGATTTCCACATAGCGCGGATTGCCGTACATGGAATTCGGGTCGTTGACGGCATTGGGGTCGGTCGGGCTCTGGATGGGCAGATACCCGCTGGCGGCTGTGACGACTTGCACGGTGTATGTGCCCGGTTCGAAATAGCGGGCAAAATTGACCATATAAAAATTGTCCGGATAGGACAGGATTTCGCTGTTGTTGAGTATGGCGTGCGTCTGCGGCGGAGCATTGGTGCCTATGCCGGTGTTGGAGCAGAAGACCATAATACTTCCGGGGAAGCTGGTGGGGGCGGCTTGGGACATAAGTGAAAACCCGGCGTATGCGCACGCGAGTAACAACAGCTGTTTGATCAATTTATTGATGGCCATTTACGTTCTCCTTCATCTGGTTCGCTGCTTGAGTCGCAGATGAAGGATCGATCTTCCCCTTTTTCTTTAATTATCTTAGCCCCTTAAATAAATTGATTGCTTTAAAGAAGTTAGCTTAAAATTATAGAGTTCATAGTTAGCAGAAATAGAGCCATGTTCTTCAAGGTGTTGACTGCCTTGAATCGGTCGGTTTAATGACGGTTCCGGTCAATTTGAAGTTGCGGTTTGGAACCGGGTTTGAAAGCGTGCTGCCATGAAAACGTTTTTATTCGATATTGGAAATGTGCTCGTCGATTTTGAATTTCAGGCGCTTTTGCAGGCTTTCGGCGTGCAGTCGGAAGACGGCCGGTTCCCGTTTACGGAGCGCGATATTGAAATGCGCGATGCCGTCGAAACCGGAAAAATCAGCGACGCCGAGTGGGTCGCTTATCTGAACGCCGCAAAAGGGCTGAACTGGTCGCCCGACGATTTGGTCGCTCTTTGGCAGAACCTCTTTTCGTGGCACGACGAAGGGCGGAAACTTTACGATTTTGCCGTTGAATCAAACGCGCGCGTTTTCACCCTCAGTAATATTGCCCGGCACCACATCGATGCGATTGAACGGAATTGGGCCGGTTTTTTCGACGGGGCCGACGGACTGCTTCTTTCCTATAAAATCGGCGTCCGCAAACCCCACCCGGATATTTACCGCCGCGCTTTGGCCGAATTGGGCGGTAAACCCGGCGATATTTTTTTCATCGATGATTTGGCGGAAAATATTGAAGCCGCCCAATCCGCCGGAATGCAGGTCGTTCAGTTCACCCCCGAAAACTACGGTGAAATCCGCGCCGCAATGGAGCGCTTTTTAAAGTAGAGCAAGCGTCTCGCTTGCTTGGAACAAGCGGGACGCTTGTTCTACTTTTTGCTGCGGCTGAGAATCGGATAGAAAATCATCCGCGGGCAGATAAACACCGCAACCAGCGCAATCATCAGCCCGACCCAGCCTTTGGTGGTTACCGCGAAAAGGGCCGGAATAATGACCGCCATTCCGAGCAGCATCCACCCGGTCAGCAAGCCTTTTAAATGGCGGCCGAGAATCTGGGGGATATTGAAAAACGCGTCGAATACCCAGTGTTCCAAAAGGGCGCCGTGTTCGCCGAATACCGGGATAATGTGAACCAGCGAGGTCGCGCGGCGGGCCACCAGAAAACGGGCGAGATGCGGATAGGTGGTGGTCATTTGCAGCGGGAACGCCAAATAGCCGATATATTTCACGAACGAAAGCGGGGCGGCCACGAGATAATCGCGCCAATTGCGCTCATAAATCATCAAGCCGACCACATAAAAACCGCGGCAGAGCGAGCCGGGCGAAATCGGCGTAACCTGAAAAAGGGCGACAATTCCGGCGAAGGCCAGCGATGCTTCGCCTTTTGTGCCGCCTTTACTTAAAATATAGGCCGCCGCAATGGCTCCGATGGTCACGCTGACAATCTGCGTAACCGGAATCGTACAGAAATGCACCGCCATGCTTTTGAGGTATTTGACGATAAACGGCTCTTTAATAATGGAGACGATGTGGTCGTGCTCCTCTTTCGTCAGCATACCGTCCTTTTCGCCTTCGGCGACCTGATCGAGAAACCACTTTTCGCGGAAAGCTTCGTCTTTCGCGAAGTCATAAATAAATTTGAAAAAGGCCGCGACGCCTTTCCACGCAATCAGCGGATTGAGGCATAAACGGTGCAGGCCGATCGGAAGGCGGCCGAGGGTGAATTTTTCGAGGAAGAATACCCCGGGTTTTTCGGCCAGTTTGCGGGTACGTTTTTCGTCGGTGCGTCCGGCGCGGTGCCAGCTGATCAGATCGTGCGCGGCGCGCGCTTTCAGCGCCATTTTAAAATAGGCCGGTTTTGTGAAAAGCCCGAACATGTGCTGGCGGAAAGCTTTACTGCCCCATCGCTGGCGGATCATTTTGCCGAGCAGCGGAATTGCGCCGATTAAATGGAAGAAAGAAAAAGTCAGTCCGCCTTTACGCAGCTTTTCGGCAAAGGCTTCATCGACCAAATCATCGGCTAAATAGCCTTCAACCAATCCGGCAACAACCTCCTTTTTCAGCGCCTTATCAAACGTCGGGCGAAGGCCGTGGTGGGTGATATCGGGCAAAGACCGGCGGTATTCGCGGTCGCGGATTTTCAGCTCGTCGATCATCGGCTGAACGTCGCCGAAAACATCGGGGTGTTTGGCGACGAATTTTTCCATTTTGGAAAGGTCGCAGCGGTCGAACTGAACCAAAGCGCCGCGTTTTAATCCGTTTAAAATAAGTTTGAAATCGCCCGGACTCATCGGCAGCCACGGAAGCAGGGCCAATCCGGCGCGGAAATCGATGGCGCAAAGACCGCCGTCTTCGGTGTCCGTACGTTTCATGCAGTTGGGCTGACTTTTCATCGTCGACCATTCGTACTGGCGGGCAAATTCGGGCGCGCCCATATCGTGCATCAGCTCAACCATTCCGCGCATAAAACGGCGTTTATCGACATATTCCGGGCTGCCGGTCTCTTCGAGCGGAACGTTTTTCCAGTCGAAGCGTTTGGTGATGTCATCGTCGGCCTCGAGATTCCACATCCGGCCTTCGACCCATTCGGTGATTTCGCCGTAGGCATTCAGGTTGGAATCCCAAAAGGAGGCATACGCATCTTTGACGGCGGTTTCGCGCCCGAATTGAATCATCCCGGCGCGGCGGACGAGTTTCTGCCAAAGCAGGCCGGCGCGGCAGGCGCCGTAATTGACCTGCGAGCTGAACGGCCCCTGAAAGGCCAGCCAATAGGTGGTGTTGCGGAACCAGCGGGAAAAGGCGCTGGGCGGAATGACGATTTTTACGGCGTAAAGTTTGCCGGTTTCCAGTCCGGGAATCGGGGCGGGCAGTTCGAGAGCGGTGAGTTTGCAGCGGTAAACCTGCCCGGCAAATCCGCCGCCTAAAAACTTATCGACCGTTAATTCGGCCTTGCCGGAAACGGCGGGGAAAACACCGGTGATTTCGATCGGCAACACGGTGCCGTTTTCATAGCGAACCGGGCGGTGTTTGATTTTCAGCTGCGGATCGCCCGCAGTCGTTGCCAGCTCTTTACACAGTTCTGATGAATAGGTGTTTTTTGCCATTTTTCCCCTGAGTCATTGAAACAAAATCGAGGCGCACAATGCCAAAGCCGCCGGGGGAAAACAAACCCTATGAGGGTTAAAAAGCGGTGAACCGGAAAAGCAAAATCCGCGCGATTGACCCACAATTTCCCTTGCGCGGCCGGGGCGGTTGACGCATATTCCCCCGATCTTCAGGGCAGGGTGAAATTCCCGACCGGCGGTGACAGTCCGCGAGTTCGTATGCGAACAGGATGCAGTGAAATTCTGCGACCGACAGTAAAGTCTGGATGGGAGAAGATAACTGGGCGCGCTGTGCGTGCTGTTTCCGATTTTGCCCTGAATGGTGTTCCCTTCGGGGCTTTTTATTTGGAGAGACAGAAACATGAGCGAAAGCATATTCGATCCGATCGAGGATGTGATTGAGGCGTTTCAAAACGGCGAAATCATTGTGATGACCGATGACGAAGACCGCGAAAATGAGGGCGACCTGATTTGCGCGGCGGAAAAGGCCACACCGGAAGCAATCAATTTTATGATCACCCACGCCCGCGGGCTGGTCTGTGTGCCGATGGAGGAGGAGCAGCTTCGGCGGCTGGGGCTGTCGCATATGGTTCCGGCGCATTCGAACGATAAATACCACACCGCCTTCATGGATTCGGTCGATATCCGTAAAGGCACCACCACCGGAATCAGTGCTTCGGATCGCGCAAAAACCGTTGAAGCCCTCATTTCCAAAACCAGCCAGGCGGCCGAGTTCATCAAACCGGGTCATATTTTCCCGCTCAAAGCAGTGAACGGCGGAGTGCTCGAACGCGCCGGCCACACCGAAGGAACGGTCGATCTCGCCCGAATCTGCGGAATGAAACCCGCCGGCGTGATCTGCGAAATCCTGCGCGAAGACGGCGAAATGATGCGGATGGATGAGCTGCGCGAATTTGCCGATAAACACCGCCTCAAAATGACGGCTGTTTCCGAAATTATCAAATACCGCTACATCCACGAAAAACTGGTTCGTTTGGAGCGGGAAATCAATATGCCGACGGATGCCGGCCCGTTCCGCCTTAAACTGTACAGCTCGCAGGTGGATCAGAAAGACCATTTGGCGCTGGTCTGCGGCGATGCCTCCTCCGGAAAAATCCCGCTCGTGCGGGTGCACAGCGAATGTTTGACCGGCGATGTTTTCCACTCAATGCGCTGCGACTGCGGCGCCCAGCTGCATTCCGCGATGCACGCGATTCAGGAATACGGTTACGGCGCAATCGTCTATATGCGGCAGGAGGGGCGCGGCATCGGGCTGGCCAAAAAACTGCACGCCTACGAACTGCAGGAGCAGGGGATGGATACCGTCGAAGCCAACGAACACCTCGGATTCGATGCCGACCTGCGCGATTACGGCATCGGCGCCCAGATTCTTTTCGATCTCGGGATGAAAAAAATCAACCTGCTCACCAATAATCCGGCCAAAATTTCGGGGCTGGATAAATACGGCATTGAGGTCGATGAACGGGTTCCGCTGGTGCTCAAACCGGGCGAACACAACGATTTTTACCTCGCCACCAAACGCGATAAACTGGGGCATATGTTATAGTGATTCGTGATTCGTGATTCGTGATTCGTGATTCGTGATTCGTGATCCTTTTTTCACGCCTCACGTTTCAATCGTCACGCAAGGAGTGATTTATGGGAAAAGGAATTAACAAAAGCATCGAACCGATAGCGGGGATCGGTGCGAAACAGCTCGTCGGAAATCTCGATGCGTCGGGAATGCGGTTCGGAATTGTGGCTGCGCGGTTTAATGACCAGCTGACCAACGAACTGGCAGCCAGTGCGTATCAGTGTCTGGTTTTTAACGGCGCGAAAAATGAAACCATCGATTTGGTGCGGGTGCCGGGCGCGTATGAAATTCCGGTCGTGGCCGAAAAAATGGCTTCAACCGGGAAATATGACGCACTGATCGTTTTGGGAGTGGTCGTCGAAGGCGAAACGCAGCATGCGCAGATGATAATCGATACCACCGGGCAGAGCATTCTTGATATTGCCTGCCGTCACCGGATTCCGGTAATTAATGAGATCGTCGGTGTCCGTAACTGGGCGCAGGCCGAAGCGCGCTGCCTGGGCGGCGAAAACACCCGCGGCTGGTATGCCGCCGAGGCGGCCATCGAAACCGCCCGCGTTTATAAACAGCTATAAGAAAACTTGACATGTGACCACGGTGACTACATTGTCGCGGTGTTAAGTCAAGGAGGCATTCAATGCAGGTTGCGGTTAGAGAGGCCAAGGCGAAACTAAGCAAGTTTGGGGATATGGCGCACAACGGTGAAACGGTTGTTGTGTGCAAAAACGGTGAGCCCTGGTTCGATTTGGTTCCCCACGTGAAGCCCAAGCGGAAGACAACACCTTTGAAAGGGGTCAAGCCGACGATATCGGCAGAAGAAGCCGTTAGGCCGCTCGACCCGGAGGATCTTCCGGGATGGAGTTGATTTTGGACACATGCGGGCTTCTTGGCCTTGCAGGTTTTTCGGATCAAAAGCTGGGCGCGGAAGCCCGCCGGTTGATAGCGGAAGCGGAAACGGTTTTCGTTTCGTCGTGTTCCTTGTTCGAGATTGCGGTTAAGCACAAGAAGGGAAATATCGATATCTATCCCTACGATAATACAAAGTTGTTTTGGAGAGCGGCGGTTGGAGAGTACGGTTTGTCGGAGTTGTTTGTGACTGGGGATGTTTTCTACGAATCGACCCGGCTTCCCGACCATCATGGCGACCCGTTTGACCGGATCATTATTGAAGAAGCGCTAAGGCGCAGAATGCCAGTTATAACACACGATGCGGTTTTTGATAAATACGGTGTAGAAACCATCAGCTAATTTTTTGAGGTATTATGCAGAAGAAGAAAGTCAACGGCCGCCGCGAAACGCGCGAGTGGATTATGCAGTTCCTGTTTCAGCTCGATTTTAACCCCGAGCCGATCGACATTGCGCTGAAGGATTTCTGGGAAGACAAAAACCCGAATGAGCGCGAAAAAATGTACGCCGAAGAAATTATTAAAGGCGTGGTGCAGCGCAAAAAAGAGCTCGACGAGCAACTTTCGCAATATGCCACCCGCTGGAATTCCGACCGTATGGGCGCGGTGGATCGCACCGTGATGCGCGTGGCCCTTTTTGAAATGCTCTACCGCGAAGACGTTCCGCCGATTGTCTCCATTAATGAAGCCGTCCATTTCGCCAAGGATTTCAGCAGTTTCCAATCCGGCCGTTTTGTGAACGGCGTGCTCGACCGTATCCGCAAGGATATCAACCGCCCGGCACGGACGACCTATAAACCGAAGGGGCAGGAATAATGGCGGGCTGGCTCCGGGCGCTGAAAAAGACCCGCAATATTATCGGCAAGGTTTTTTCCTCGAAGGTCAATAT
This sequence comes from Kiritimatiellales bacterium, assembly GCA_003252225.1. Classification (GTDB taxonomy): domain Bacteria; phylum Verrucomicrobiota; class Kiritimatiellia; order Kiritimatiellales; family Pontiellaceae; genus Pontiella. The sequence continues at coordinate 16,028 of QKFE01000053.1, forward strand.
CGAGGAGATGGAGGTGGAGGAGATCGAAGAAATCCTGCTCCGCTCCGATGTGCCGGCGCGGCTGACGATGAACATCGTCGATGAGCTCGAATTTCCCTCCCGCAAAGCCAGCCGACGGGAACGCCTGACCGATATGCTGTTAAAAGAACTCGGCGAAGCCAAAACCTTCGAATGGCCGGACGGCGGGAAACCGCATGTCATTATGCTGCTTGGCGTCAACGGTTCGGGAAAAACCACGACGGCGGCCAAGCTGGCGAAAAAAGCGATAGGGCTGGGAATCAAGCCGATGCTCTGCGGTTCCGATACCTTCCGCGCCGCCGGGTCCTCCCAGCTCAAACTTTGGAGCGAAAAAGTCGGGTGCGATTTTACCGGCGGCGAAATGGGGCACGATGCCGCCGGGGTTGCTTTTAATGCCGTCGAATCCGCCATCGAAAAACAGTGCGGGATTGTACTGGTTGATACGGCCGGGCGAATGCACACCAAAACCCCGCTGATGGATGAACTGCCGAAAATGTGCCGATCAATGAATAAACGGCTGTCCGGCGCGCCGCACGATGTCTGGATGGTACTCGACGCTTCGCTCGGCCAGAATGCCATTATACAGGCCCGGCAGTTCAACGAAGTCGTCCCGCTGACCGGAATTATCGTCACCAAACTCGACGGCTCTTCCAAAGCCGGTTTCCTCTTTTCCGTGCGATCCGAGCTGAATGTGCCGATTCTGTTCACCGGTCTCGGCGAAGGCGAAGACGACCTCGTCCCCTTTGACGCCAATGAATTTGTAAACGCGCTTTTTGATGAGAACGGAGAGGAATAATTTTTAACCACGAAGATACGAAGAATCCAGCGCAGCAAAGCCGCAACCAAATTCGAACCGCTGATTAACACGAATGACTGATTTTTAACAGAAGAGCGCAAAGGTCGCGAAGTTGTACCATTCGTTCTTAGCGTGCTTTGCGGTCTTTGTGTTTAAAAAACGTGCACAAAAAATAGACAGATAGTAGTACGAAGAGCACGAAGTTTGCGAGCTTTGTGTTTTTTGTGGCAAAAAAATGACTGCCGACGAAAAATATATGATGCGGGCGATTGAGCTGGCGAAGCAGGGCGAGGGGTTGACCCGCCCGAATCCGCCGGTTGGCGCGGTTTTGGTGCTCGAAGATCAAATTATCGCGGAGGGCTGGCACAAAAAGGCCGGAACCGATCACGCTGAGCGGGATTGTTTGAAATCAGCAATCGGAAATCTGAAATCGGCAATTCTGTATGTAACTTTAGAGCCCTGTTCAACTCACGGGAAAACGCCGCCGTGCACCGACCTCATTTTAGAAAAAGGAATCGGGCGCGTTGTTGTTTCAGTCACTGATTTGAACCCGAAACACGCCGGACGCGGATTGGATCTCTTAAAAGAGGCCGGGGTGGAAGTGGTTTCCGGTGTTTGCGAAAAAGAGGGGCGGGAACTGATTGCGCCGTTCGAAAAATTTATCACCACCGGAATGCCGTACATTACACTGAAACTGGCCTCGACGCTCGACGGCAGGATCGCGGATTCAGCGGGTAATTCAAAGTGGATCACCGGGCCGGAAGCGCGCGAACGGGTGCAGGAAATGCGCCGCCGTGCGGATGCGGTTATGGTCGGGGCCGGAACTGTCCGGGCGGATAATCCTTCACTGCTGCCGCGGCCCGACGGCGGTCGGAAACCCTATCGAATTATTATCGGTTCAACTGTGCCCGAAGATTCAGCCGTACTGACGGATGAGGCGGCGCGGCAGACCTTAATTTGTGACGGGGATCTCAAAACGGCTCTGAAAGAACTGGCTGAAAAATACAGCATAATGCACATTCTGTGCGAAGGCGGCGGAACGCTGGCGGCGTCGCTGGTTGAGGCGAATCTGGTGGATGAATTCGCCTTTTTCATCGCCCCGAAACTGCTGGGCGCGGACGGACTTCCGAATTTCGGCAAAACAGGCGGGTTGATAACTGATGTGGAAAGCTTGGAATTTAAATCAGCTGAGATGGTTGGTGAGGATGTGCTGCTGAGAGCAGTTATCAGGCAGAATGATTTGAGGGCAGAATAAGTATAGACAGAATGATTGGGTGACAGGAGCATTTTCACGAATCACGAATCACGAATCACGAATCACGAATCACGAATCACGAATCACGAATCACGAATCACGAAAGGAAGAAACCATGTTTACAGGGATTGTTCAGCGACTCGGTAATATTATTGATATCAAAATGGAAGGCACGGCGGGGCGGATTACGATGGTGCCGAACCGGCCTTTCGAGCGTCCGGTGAAACTGGGCGACAGCATTGCGGTGAACGGCACCTGTTTGACGGTGGCGGCGATGGACGGTGATAGGCTGATGTTTGATGTGCTGGGTGAGACGTTT
>QKFE01000356.1 GCA_003252225.1 Kiritimatiellales bacterium
CGGCCCTTCGCCGTATGTTGAAACGGTAATTCAATGGGGTGAAATTGGCGGCGATTCCGGCATTGTTTCCGCCACCCAGGATTTTACCTATAAAACAACCACGTATACGGCGAACTCCAGCGCCAACCCGTCCGTTGGCGCATCCTATTATCCGTCGGCCGATGGCCGTGCCCCGGTGTTCAACCACGCGTCTTCCAGCACGTTCAATGCGAAACAGGTGATGGATCGGACATTCGGCGATATCCTTCATTCGGGCAAAAACAGCCCGACCTATGACGCAATGTATGTGTGGGAAAATTATCTTCCGGATAACGCAACCCTGAACACGTTGGCGGCGGAAGTGCGGCTTTCAATGTACGGCGGAACCGGTTCCGGTACGGTGCACTGGATTGTACAGAAGCAGGGCGGCAGCTGGTATGCCAGCGCCGGAACCCCGCTGACGCAGTATCATGTCGATAGCGCTTTATTCACTTCGCTGACCGTTGCGGATCCGGCGGCGCTGAACTGGTTTGTGTTTACCCCGGTAACTTCCGGTTACGGCACAATCGGGGTGGCCGCATCCATTGATATGGATGATGTGAAATCGGTCGGCCTCTATTTTGACCTCGCGGGCAGCGGTGAAAACATTCATGCCGATGTACGCTATTTCAAAGCAGTTGCTTCGTCGGGAACCCCAACCGGCTGGCACAGCTTTGTTGCGGATTACGGCTTGAGCGGCATAACGACCAATGATGCGGACGGCGACGGTCAATCCGACCTGTATGAATATGCACTGGGCGGCAATCCCACCAACGCGGACGAGCAGGGAACCTCCCCGTCCATCGAATATCATCCGGACGGCAACGTCAGTTTTTATCACTTGGAGTTAACAAATGAAAACGCAGGTATAACCTATCTGCCGGAGTGGACCGCAAATCTGGTCACCGGAGCGTGGACAAATATCCGGGGTTTTGATACGAACTTCCCCGTCTCCGGAACCGATTTTTATCAAACTGAGCACACGGTTCTCGGCGGAACCAACAGTTGCCTGTTTTTCCGTCTGAAAATCAGTCAGCCATGATGAGGAGTAAATGATGAAACGAGACCGCCCGGGTTTCCGGGCGGTCTTTTTTCCTCTCTCCGACTATTACGGAACGGAATATTTAGAGCATTTCGTAAATGAGGTGTTGTATTTCAAAGAATCGGAGCATGTAGTGGCGGCTCTCAGAGCCGCAAGCGTTTCTAAGAAACGCCGCTACAACCTTGCGGCATTTCAATCTGTGGATATTCCCTTTTCTGCGGCCTCGCTGCAAATAAGGGCTTTCATGCGTCCGGAAATGGTGTACTAAACGCAGATGCGGATTGTGTCGGTCAGAGTGGTTTGGATTGTGTCGCTTATTTTTTCGGTGACTGTTTCTCAATCCGCTCCGCAAGCATCCCTGAAGGATATCGATACGGCAATTGAATCGCTCACTGAAGAGATTGCGGGGCTTCCGGGGGTGCAGAAACCGCTGCAGTTCGACGCATTCGGTTATCACAGCGGATATCTGCCGGCATTGGATAAATTGCCGGAAAAGCCGCGCTGGACGATTGATATTGTTTACGACCATTATGCCCGCTTAAGTGAACTGATTCTGGTGCCGGCCATTGAGCGGCAGTATGGCCGCCTGGGCAGTTACGGTTTCCCCAAACGCTTCCGCATATCAACGGTTTCGCCGGAAGGGGATGTTTCGGCAGTCTGCGAATGGCTGGATGAAGACTGCCCCGATCCCGGGCGGGTTCCGCTGATTATCAAAGTTCCGGATCCGTTTAATTATGCGCTCCGAATGGAAGTGTTTCGCGGAAGTATGGAAGCGGGAAAGGAGTTTTTTGCGCTGGATGAACTCTTCGGGGTGGTGGGGGAAGAGATTTATATGGCGCAGGAGGTTTATATTTCATCCCGTCTGGAATCGCTGCCGTATTGGGGCGAAGATTTTCTGACCGATCACAAAACCAGCCTGGGTTTGCCGGTCGGCAGAGGACAGCAGGGCGGCGGCGATTTTTCGATTGTATTCGATTCGCCGCAGGAAGATGAAAAGGTCATTGAAATCGATCTGGGGGAGAACCGGCGGCTGGGCTGGATTGTATTTTTCCCGGCGATGCCGCCGGAGGATGTGCTGATTCCCGGCTACGGATTTCCCGGCTCCATCAAAATCGAAATTATCGAAGAGCTGGACGGTGGGCGGGTTAAAAAGAGCGCCTTTTTAAAAGAGGAATGGAAGGGCGGAAATCCGGGGAACAATGTGGTGCGGCTTCCCGGATTCAGCCGAAATGCCCGCTGGGTGCGGATCATCGCCTCCGACCTCCCGGTGCACAACGGAAAACAGACCTTCGCGCTGGGCGAAATTATCATCCACAAAAACTTCAACGCCTTTCCTGTAACAGGGATTCGGCTCGAAGGTTTTCCGGAAGAAGCCGAATCACAGGCCGGACTGATGATTGACCAGAAATCCAACGGTCGGCCGGTCATGTTTTTTCTCGACTGGGTTCGTAAAATTACCCGTCGGGAAGTGCTCGAACATAAACTGGCTTCGATGGAACAGCTGAAAAAAGAAACCCTTCAAAGCCGGGAAAAAGCCCGGAAAATTACCGCTGCGTCAATTGGGGCCGCGATCGTTATTTCTGCGCTGCTGGTTGCCGCGGTCGCATTGATACACCGCCGGAAGGGGATCAATAACTTACGGCGGCGCATCACCCGCGACCTGCACGATGATGTCGGCAGCAGTTTGGGCAGTATCTCTTTATCGGCGGAGCAGATCGGACATCTGACCGACGATCCGGAACTCAAATCAGAACTCGGCGAACTTTCATTAATGGCGCGCGAAGCCTGTGTTTCACTGCGCGAAGTCGTTTGGGTGATTGATCAGGAATCCATCCGGCTGCCCGATCTGCTGCAAAAACTCGCCGAACGGGCCGAACGCGTTTTAAGCCATGTAACCCTGAATGTTTCCCTTCCCGCCGCGTGCCCCGATCTGTTTGTTTCACTGACGGCGAAACGCCATCTGATCATGTTTTTCAAAGAGGTTATTCACAACTGCGCGCGCCACGCGCAGGCCCGTAACGTTTGGATAATGGTGAACATCGCCGACGATGAACTGAAGCTGGAAATTAAAGATGACGGAACAGGGTTCGATCCGAATCGGAAAAATCAGGGGTGGGGGCTGAACAGCCTAAAAGACCGCGCGGCGGAACTGGGCGGAAAAATGCAGCTTAAATCGGAGCCGGGGAAGGGTACGGAAATCACGCTGTATCTTTCATTAACTTCACTCTCGAAAGAATCAAACCGCGGATATAAAACATCGAATTAATATGATACCGATTACACTATGGATTGTTGAAGACGACGCGGGTTATCGCCGCACTCTGCACAAAGCTCTCAGCCGGGAAAAACATATCACCTGCAACGGCGTTTTCCCCTCCTGCATTGAAATGTTCAGCGCGCTCGAAACCGAGCCGCATCCCGATCTGATGCTGATGGATCTGGGGCTGCCGGGAATGGGCGGAGTGGACGGAATTAAAAAACTGGCGGAAGCCGCGCCGAATGTCACCGCGATGGTGCTGACCGTTTTTCAGGACAAAGAAAAAGTGATGGAAGCGCTCGATGCCGGCGCCGCGGGGTATCTGCTCAAAACCGCTTCCGTGCAGGAAATCGTCGAAGGGCTCCAGCAGGTCATGGTCGGGAATGCGGCATTAAGCCCGGGAGTGGCAAAAGTGGTTTTGGAGGAACTGCGGAAACCCGCGCCTTCCGAAAAATTTAACCTGTCCGATCGCGAAATCGAAGTGCTCGAACAGCTTGCCGAAGGATTGTCGGTGAAAGAAATCGCCGATGTGTTGAATATCGGCCGCCGAACCGCCGCCTTTCACCTCAGCAATATTTACGCAAAGCTCGAAGTGCAGTCCCAATCCGGCGCCGTTGCCAAAGCCCTGCGTTCGGGAATCATTTGAACACCGTCGCAGAGGTCTCGCTCTCTCTACTTCAATTTAACCCGGCGACCTTCAAAACGAAGCCGACCTTCCGCGATCCACTGCAACGCTTCGGGATAGGCGATGTGTTCCTGCGTGTGCAGTTTTTCCATCATTGTTTCGAGGGTGTCATTGTCATCAATGGAGATAATTTTCTGGTTGATGATGGCGCCGGTGTCCACGCCGGAGTCGACGAAGTGAACCGTGCAGCCGGTATATTTTACGCCGTAATCGAACGCCTGTTTTCCTCCGTCCAATCCCGGAAAACTCGGCAGGAGAGAAGGGTGGATATTGATGATTTTTCCGGCGTAGGCCGAAAGCAGTCCGTTTTTGATCACCCGCATAAAACCGGCGAGGGCGATAAAGTTGACATCGTGCTCTTTTAAGGTTTCAAGCACCCGGGCTTCGGCCGCGCCTTCAAGCTTAGTTTTAAACGGGGCGCAGTCGATATAAATGGCCGGAATGTTGTGCTTCCGCGCGCGCTCCAGAATATAGGCCCCTTCATTGTCGGCCAAAACGCACTTGATTTCGGCGTTCAGTCTGCCCGCCTCCACCGCGTCGATAATCGCCTGACAGTTCGTGCCCGACCCCGATCCAAATATCGCTAACTTCAGCATGCTGTACCTCTGTTTTTAACCACAAAATACACAGAAAACACATAACTTGACCAAGCTGTGTTTTGAGAATCTTGTGCATTTTGTGGTTAAAGAATCGTAGGAGCAAAGATAATATGCGCCGAATTTTAACTGAACCACAGGAAACCATTATGCATCTTAAAATCAAACCGCTCAACGAAACCGCCAAAGAAATCTATTCCGACCACGGTCATTTCCACGAAGGGGATGCCGGGCTGGATTTATATTTGCTCGAAGACATCACGATTGAACCGGGCGAAACGAAGCCGATCAAACTGGGCATTGCCTGCGAGCCGGAGGACGGCCGCGCTTATTTCCTGATGCCGCGTTCGAGTATTTCCAAAACCCCGCTACGTATGGCCAACTCGGTCGGACTGATCGACGGCGGCTACCGCGGTGAATTGATGGCGATGTGCGAC
>QKFE01000058.1 GCA_003252225.1 Kiritimatiellales bacterium
AGAATAGATAAACTTGCCCGGCTGATCGGTATTAAATTCGCGCCCTTTAAATTCCTCCGGCATCGGCGGAAGATTTCCCTGTCCGTCATACCAGTCAATATCCATCGCCGGCATTCCGTTGCGTTCGGGGAATTTAAAATTGATTGTTGAAGACAGCGGGAAAATGTATGGGTTCGGCTGCTCCAGTTTTTTAGCCGTGATGGTTTCCGGCAGTCCCAGTTCAAGAAACTCGTGCACCGTATCCAAAACATGCGCGCCCCAGTCGCCGAAGCAACCGGTGCCATATTGATACCAACCGCGCCAGTTGCCCGGATGCAGCCGAGCACTGTATTCCACATCAAGCGGCGTCACCCCTTTCCAGATATCCCAGTCGAGATTCGTCGGCATTTTTTCGCCGGTGGAATAACCCGGAACATCGCCCCACGGATGCCAGCGTCGCCCCTTGTTCATGTAGGCATCGACATGCGTGACATTTTTAATGATGCCCGCCTCTTTCCACGCCTTAAACTGGTTGAAGTTATCGGACGTATGCCCCTGATTTCCCATCTGCGTAACCACGCCGTATTTCTTTTCCGCCGCCATAAGCCGGTCAATTTCATCGAAGGTGCGGGCCAGCGGCTTTTCCGTGTAAACATGCTTGCCCATCGCCATCGCCGAAATCGTGATTGGAAAATGGTTGTGATCCGGCGTCAGCACTACGACGGCGTCGATCTCTTTATCCATTTCATCGAGCATCTTCCGCCAGTCCTGATAAACCTTTGCCTGCGGAAAACGGCCCTGCGCCTCCAGCATGGTTTTAGTCTCCAGATGCACATCGCAAAGCGCAACAATGTTCAGAATACCGGAACGTTCAAAGTTCGAGATAATTCGGTTGCCGCGCCCGCCGACACCGCACCACGCCACATTCACCATCCCATTGGCTCCGAGCACTCTGCCGGGAATAAGCGTTCCGGCTGTGATGGCTGCTCCGGTATAAAATAATTGTCTGCGTGTCTGTTTCATAAATTTTCCTCTCCAAATTTGAGGGAGAGAAAATGGCACAGCGACGCAGCACAGACTAGCTATCCAATAGGTTTACATACGAACAGATAACGCGACTTGATCCGATTGCAGCCCGCTGGAAACTGCGCTCACTTGTATTTCGCCAGACTCATTTCCCGCTTTGACGATCAACATACACAGACCGTTAAACGCATCGCGGTGATTCGCAATAAATGGAGCCGTGGTCGACGCATTCCCATTTCCGACTGCGACGATTTTGCCCGCGCCTTCCACCTTAAACTCCACCCGGTTTGACGCCGATGGACACAGGTTGCCTGCCGCATCCTCAATCCGTACCGTGATAAAAGAGAGGTCATTTTCAGCAGCGCCCAGTTTTGAACGATCCGCAATCAGGCGAAGTTGAGCAGGCGCTCCCGCTGTCTTTATTTCTTTTTCAGCAACCGCTTTCCCGCCGATATACCCGACCACTTTCAATGCGCCCGGTTTAAAAGGAACCTCCCACGAAAGGCGATACTTTGACATAAAGTAATCCTTTTCATACCGCGCAAACTGCACGATCAATTTGGTCAGATCCTTCCCCTTCACCTTACGGCCCATCGATTTTCCATTCACAAAAAGCTCCACCTCTTCGCAATTGGTGTAGGCGTAAACCGGGATGATTTCATGCCCGCTGTTTTCCCAGTTCCAATGCGGAAGAACGTGGATCATCGGTTCGCTGGTCCACTGACTTTGATAGAGATAAAACCGGTCTTTCGGGAAACCGCACAGATCGACTGCACCGAAATAGGAGCTGCGCGCCGGCCAGTTATCGTTCCAGTAACCGTTTGTACTGTTGTCGCGCCCGCCGTACGGCGTCGGCTCACCGAGATAATCAAAACCCGTCCAGATATATTCGCCGTAGATTTCGGGGTTCTTTTCCAGCGCGTCGAATTCAACATCGGGCGGATAGGCCCACGGCGGACCGATCAGGTCATAACTCGAAACCTGGTTCGATTCGTGGATTTTATATTTCTCAATCGGCAGATGATACACGCCCCGGCTGCTCGTACACGACGAGGTTTCAGAGGCCACCACCGGTTGGTTCGGCAAAAATGCGTTAACCGGATCGCCGTACGCCAGCGGCTTATAATTCATCCCGGCGATATCGACCGCGGCCGCCATGCCTGATTCATACGGCACCGGCCACCAGTTGAATCCGCACGTCGTCGGCCGCGTTGTATCCAGCTCCTTCACAAAATCGTTCAGCTGCTTAGCCAGCGTAACGCCCTTTTCGCCCTCGCCCTGTTCCAGAATTTCGTTGCCGATGCTCCACATAAAAACCGACGGATGATTGCGGTCGCGCAAAACCATATCCTTCAAATCGCGCTCGGCCCATTCGTCAAAATACTTGTTATAGCCATTGGGCACTTTGGCCTTGCGCCACACATCGAACGCTTCATCCTGCACCAAAATACCCAGCTCATCGCACAGATCCAGAAACTCATTCGACGGCGGGTTATGGCTTGTACGAACCGAGTTCACCCCCATCTGTTTCATAATTTGAAGCTTCCGTTCATCCGCCCGTTGATACAGCGCCGCGCCCAGCGGCCCGTTATCGTGATGCAGGCAAACGCCCTGTATCCGAACCGCCCGGCCATTCAGCTTAAACTCCGTTTTCGAAAACTCGATGGAACGGATTCCAAAACGGGTGCAGTTTTCATCAACACGTTGATCACCCTCAAACAGCGTGGTCTTCAACGTATACAAATCGGGTGAATCCAAATCCCAAAGCTGCGGATCGATCACATCCAAATTAACGGCTGTTTTTTGAGCCCCTTTAGTTTCATGCGTATTCACTGTTTTACCAGTCGCATCAACCACTTCGTATGTAAGTCGAAACTTCCGCCCCGTCAAATCACCGTGCAGCGTCGTCTCGACTGAAACAACGGCGGATGCTTTATTCACCTTCGGTGTCGTGATAAACGTCCCCCACTGGGCGATGTGCACCGGGTTTTTAAATTCAATCCAGACGTTGCGATAAATCCCCGCGCCCGGATACCAGCGCGATGACAGATCTTCGGGGGATAGTTTCACCGCAATGCAGTTGTTTCCGCCATAGTTCAAAAACCGGCTCAGGTCATATTGAAATTCGATGTACCCGAAAGGCCGGTTCCCCAGAAAATGGCCGTTGATCCAAACGTGCGCGTTATACATCGCCCCGTCAAAAGTCAGCTTAACGACCTTCCCTTTCGCATCGGCGGGCACATCGAACGTTTTGCGATACCACCCTGTTCCGTGAAAAGGCAGCCCGCCGCAGCGCGCGTTATATTTTACATCAAACGGCCCCTCAATCGCCCAGTCGTGCGGCAGATCCAAACTGCGCCAACCGGCATCGTTAAAACCCGGCTTTTCCGCGCCCGCGATTTCACCCTTAGAAAAACGCCAATCGGCATTAAACGACTGTTTCGTAAAATCCTGTTTCATAGTTCCCCGGTTCGGTTGAACAGAATGCATCGAATAAGCCCCGGCAACACTGCCCGCCAAAGCCACCCCGATAAAATCTCGTCGATCTGTTTTCATGCTCGCATCCTCAATTCTGGTTCAGCGAAATGCAAACGAACTTTATCCGAAAACTCAGCAGAAAAAATGGAGGGCGACGCTTCGTCGGAGCCATTTCCACTCCGTACTGGCTCGGATAAAACCTCTCCCTCCAAACGGATCTGCGGAAGGGATGGGGGCGCGGGGGAAGGGAAACCATGACGCAGTCGCGACGAGGGCGCCGCGTCTACGCCCCGTTAATCAAGCCAAGCTTTGATTTGATAAAACCGTTTGGCCGCATTTTCGGAATCAAACAGTTCGATGGGTTCGCCCGTTCCAGAAATACCGTTGGTTAAAACCAACCAGCCCGCAGTTAAATCATCGGTGTATTCAACGGAGTAACTTCGATTGAGTGCGGAGTCGAAAAGAATCTGATGTCCGCTGCCCTGATTCGGAACAAATTCGAACTGGAAATAGCTGGCCGGATCGTTCGGGTCGGTGTCTGCAATAAACTCGCTGTAATTGCTGAACCGGTCGCCATCGGAATCCGTCGCAATGCCGGTTTCATCATTCGCTTCCATCCAGTCCCAGAAAAACGACTTGGCAATTCCGGTGCGAAGCGGGGAAATATCGGCGCGGAAAAATCCGGTGCCGTGCAGGCTCATCCAAAGCACATCGCGGTCGTGCGGATCGGCCTCAATTTTACGGATGCCGTCGGGCTGTCCGTGTACATTGTTGATTTTAAACCAGCTGTTGCCGGCATCGATCGAAACATACGCGCCGGGATTTCGCTGGCCAACACTACTTGCCTTATCAACATTCGCTACCATTACATCCGGATCAGCCAGCGAAGCGGAGAAGTGGCGCAGGTACGGCATATCAAACAGCTTGACCCAGCTTGCGCCGTTGTCGCGGCTCACAAAGCCGCCGCCGACATTTGCGCCGGTGTTGTATTCGCCGCAGGCGATATAAATATCCCGTGTCGTTTTGTGCACCTGCACGTTATTGACGCCGATCACGCCGGACGGAAGCGAAACCGCGCTCCAGTTTGCGCCGCCATCGGTGGTTTTATACAAGCCGCCCGGATCCCCGTTGTGCGTTTCGTTCAGCGCGGCATAAAGGATCTGCGGATCGACCGGATCCATCGCCATCCGATAGACACTGCAAACCGCCGGCAGCCCATTATTAATTGCACTGAAACTACTGCCGCCATTGGTCGATTTATAAATGCCCTGCCCGAAGCTTTCCGTTCCGCCATCGAAACTCCGTCCGTTGTTCACGAAGTCGCTCGACCACCGTTCCCATTCGGAAAACGGGATGCAGAAATACATGATATTCGGATTAGTGTAGTCAATCAGGTGCGAGCGCTGATCCAGCACATCATTCGAATACGGAAAATTCACAGGTGTTGAAATATAACTCCACGTTTCCCCCCGATTCTGCGAGCGCCACAATTCACCCCGTTTATTCTGCCGGAATTGCAGGGTGTA
>QKFE01000068.1 GCA_003252225.1 Kiritimatiellales bacterium
TTATCCGGCAATGGAGGCCAATTTTTACAGCACCCAAACGGTGATCCGTTACTCCGTTATTGAATTTGATCCGGCGGCGGTTTCGTGGAAAACCTTCCGCAAAGAAATTCTCGGAGCAACCAATGCCGCCAAAGCGGTTCCGGAAAGTTTTCGCGGGCAGCTCTACGCCGAATATCCGGTCGAATTTCCCGGTCGGGATAATTTTGTGCACGGTAGCGCCGGGCCGCTCGAAGGGTTGGTCGAACGCATAATTCACGAGCCGGATTTTAAAATGGAATCCAACCCCGTCGGGGAATACCTACTCAGCCGCGGCATAACGCTCGAAGCGTTTCGCGCGTGGAAGTCCAAACAAACCATCGCGCAGCTTGGGGCCCTTTTCGATGCCACTGAAGAGAAAAATACCGGCGAAATTTTTCAAACCATCGATACGGCATTCTGAATTATTGATAACTATCTTTTCTGTGTAAAACACGGCCTATTTCGATGGTATCGTCATTAACGTCAAACAGGATTCGATAGTCACCAACCCGCATACGGTACGCAGGCTCAAAATTAGTCAGTTTTTTAATATTTGAAACATCCGGGAAGTTGGACAGTTCAATGATCTTGTTATGAAGTCTACTTTTAGTTTCATGATCCAGTTTCCGCAGATCCTTAATTGCACTCTTACGGATGTTAATCTTCATTGCTCAAATAATCTGAAAATGGAATAGATTCGTCTCTGCGCGTGGCTGTCAGTGCTTTGAGATCCAGCAGATCCTCTTTTGAGATAATCTCCAGACCATCCGCTTCCAGATGTTTAAGAAACCAGGTCACTTTATCCGTCAAGCTGGGGTTATTAATATTTATAGTAATGGCTTCCATGAAATTTCCTTTCTAAGGACAGGGCGATAATCTCATATTCGGGTGGTTGGTGAAAGTATTATGTTTTAACCCTCCCCATCGTGTTTCGGCAATAAAGCAGACGAAAGCCTGCTTCTATCCGGTGCAATCCCCTGTTTCGTTATGTGCACCCGGCAGTTTTGACGACAGGGCCAAACTGTCGCGGTGTGACGGCGGAATGTCCCGATATTGAATCACCTTCAATTGGTTTTGCCCGAAAACCGGGCTTTTTTGTGTTGGTACGGTTGGTGCGAATAGGCGGGGCATCCTCACAGAGGTGCAGAGTTCGTTTTCATCATCTCACTCCTCTCTCTGCACTTCTGCGGGGGAATTCAACGCGTATTTGAAGGAGGGTTGAAATGGATCTGAATAAAACAACGCAGAAGGTGCAGGAAGCGATGCAGCAGGCGCAGGTGAAGGCGCTGCGTTACGGGCATCAGGAAGTGGATGCTGAGCATGTGCTGTTCGCTTTGCTGGAGCAGGATAACGGGCTGGTTCCGCGGCTGATTGAAAATATCGGCGCGTCGGTGCCGGTGATTACGGCCCGTGTTGAACAGGAACTGGAAAAGAAGCCGCGTGTTTCGGGCGCGACCGAAGCGGGCAAGGTTTACATCACACAGCGGTTGAACCGGCTTTTGGTGAAAGCGGGCGACGAAGCGAAAAAGCTGAAAGATGAGTTTGTTTCGGTTGAGCATTTGCTGCTGGTTTTTTCGGACGAACTGAAGCTGCTGAAAGAAAACGGCGTTGACCGCAATACGGTTCTGCAGGCGCTGCGCGCGATTCGCGGCAATCAGCGGGTGACTTCGGATAACCCGGAAGGGCAGTACGAAGCGCTTGAAAAATACGGGCAGGATCTGGTCAAAACAGCGCGCTCCGGAAAAATGGATCCGGTGATCGGCCGCGATACGGAAATCCGTTCGGTGATCCGTATTCTTTCGCGCAAAACCAAAAACAACCCGGTGTTGATCGGCGAGCCGGGCGTCGGAAAAACCGCGATTGTTGAAGGGCTGGCGCAACGGATTGTGCGCGGCGATGTGCCGGAAGGGCTGAAGGAAAAGTCGATCTGGGCGCTGGATATGACCGCGTTGATGGCCGGCGCAAAATATCGCGGTGAATTTGAAGAACGCCTCAAAGCGGTGCTGCACGAAATCAAAGCCTCCGAAGGGCGGATTATCCTGTTCATCGACGAACTGCACACCATTGTCGGCGCGGGTAAAACCGAGGGTTCGTCGGATGCGGGCAATATGCTCAAGCCGATGCTGGCGCGCGGCGAACTGCACTGTATCGGCGCAACGACGCTCGACGAACACCGCAAATATATTGAAAAGGATTCCGCGCTCGAACGCCGCTTTCAGCCGGTGATGGTGGATGTGCCGACGGTGGAAGATACGATTTCAATTCTGCGCGGATTAAAGGAACGTTTTGAGGTGCATCACGGCGTGCGTATTCAGGACGCCGCGCTGGTTTCTTCCGCCGTGCTTTCCGATCGCTATATTTCCGACCGCTTCCTGCCCGACAAAGCGATCGATTTGATGGACGAGGCCTGCGCAACGATCCGGACTGAAATTGATTCGATGCCTGCCGAACTCGACGAAATTACCCGTAAAGTGATGCGGCTCGAAATTGAAGAGACTGCGCTGAAAAAGGAGAAGGATAAAGCATCGCAGGAGCGCCTCGAAGGGTTGAAAAAAGAACTCGCCGATCTGCGCGCGGAGGCCGCCGCGATGAAGGCTCAGTGGGAAAATGAAAAGGGCGGAATTGAAAAAATCCGCGAACTGCGCGAAAGCCTCGAACTGGCGAAAATGGAGGCCGAAAAAGCGGAGCGCGAATATGATTTGGAACGCGTCGCAAAGCTGCGGCACGGAACCATCCCGGAAATTGAACGGCAGTTAAAGGATGCCGAAGCGGCGATAAAAAACCGCGAAACCGGAACACTGCTGCGCGAAGAAGTGACCGAAGAGGAAATCGCCGAAGTGATTTCGCGGTGGGTTGGTATTCCGCTGACCAAACTGCTGGAAGGCGAGCGCGAAAAACTGCTGAAACTGGACGATGTTCTGCACGAGCGGGTGATCGGTCAGGATGAAGCGGTACAGGCCGTGGCCGACGCGGTGCTGCGTGCGCGGGCCGGAATTAAAAACCCGAACCGGCCGATCGGTTCGTTCCTGTTTTTGGGGCCGACCGGCGTCGGTAAAACTGAGCTTGCCCGGACTTTAGCGTGGGAGCTTTTTGACGCCGAAACCAATATGGTGCGGATCGATATGTCCGAATATATGGAAAAACACACGGTGTCGCGGCTGGTCGGAGCGCCTCCGGGCTATATCGGCTTTGAAGAGGGCGGCCAATTGACCGAAGCCGTGCGGCGCAAACCCTATTGCGTCGTGCTGCTCGATGAAATTGAAAAGGCGCATCACGATGTTTTTAATGTGCTGCTTCAGATTCTCGAAGACGGACGACTGACGGATTCGCACGGACGGACGGTCAGTTTTAAAAATACGATCGTCATTATGACCAGTAACATCGGCTCAACCTACCTGCTGGATGGAATCGACGGGGAGGGGCACATTTCCGACGCTGCCCGCGAAAATGTGCTGGCGGCACTGCGCGCCCATTTTCGACCGGAATTTCTGAACCGGATTGACGAAACCGTACTGTTCAAACCGCTGACACTGACGGAAATCACCGGCGTAGTTGAATTGCTCGTGAAGGATTTGAAAACCCGGCTCAGTCAGCAGGGCATAAAACTGGAAATCGGGAAAGAGGCCGAAGAGTTTATCGCGTCGGAAGGATACGACCCGGTTTACGGCGCGCGCCCGCTTAAACGGTTTATCCAGCAGCACCTCGAAACGCCGCTTTCCCGCAAAATTATCGCCGGGGAACTTGCCGACGGTTCAACCGCACCGGTGGTCGCTGAAAACGGACGACTGGTCGTCTGATAAGTTTTGCCTCCGCTGTTCCGGAGCGGGTGGAGTGTTACAGTTAAAGTGACGACCGCCACTTTAACTGTATAAGAGTGGGGCGAGAAACCCGGTTAGGCCGATTTCAGCGGTCTTCAGGTTGCTTGTTTTTAAAAATCCCCCTCTCCCCCGCGCCCCCACACCCCCCGATCTGTCGTTGCCGATAGCAAAAAATACTAGCCGATGATTTGACGAATTCTAATTGCGGGCTAATATGGGAAGCGTAGTAACGTGCGATCGATTGGATGGGGGCTGCCATGTTGCGTGTTTTAAGAATCGTTGGAATTATTGTTTTCGTTTTTCTGGCAGGGATGTCTGCAAATACCCTGCGGGAAATGTACCGCAGCGGCGAGCTGATGGAGGAGTATAACAGCAGCCGGAAGGCGAATATCACGCTGTTGTGTTTTTCGGGGCTTGTTCTGGGCGGATTGGGCTGTCTGGAGGTTTCGTATCTGCGCCACCGGAACCAATACCGCGGATACGACCGATCCGTTCCGGCGAGCCCGGAATCGAATTCCGATCCTGCCCTGCGGACGGATCTTTACGGCGCGCCGAAAACGCAGGATGAGTGGAATAAGCGCCGAAAGGGCTCGTCGCGGAACCATCATCGCCGACATAAGCGGAAAATCGCCGTGGCGGAAAAGTGGCGCTATTTTCTCTGCGGTTATGGCGTTGTGCTGAGCCTGATTTTTATCTCTATTTTAACCGCCCATTTCCTTATCGAAGGCTTTGGTCAGGAGCTGGATATGCTGACGCTGATTTTCGGGGTGCTTTCGGTGACATCGGTTTTGACGGTTACCGGAATTATGCTGAAGAAAAAATGGGGGCTGTTTACGGGGTATATTTCGGCGATCTGTTGCCTGCTTATTTTTCCGCTGGGCACAGCCGCCGCCCTTTTTCTGCTGATTGCGCTGATCGGCGTAACCCCTCTGTTTGCGGCTTCCGAACGGCAACGCCGACGGCGAGAAGGCGGAAAATCCGCTAAAAAAATGAAGACGGCGGCGATTTAACGGCTTACTGCCGGATGATTTTGAATGAACTGACGGCACCGGAAAAGCCGGTTGCGGGGGCGTCGGGAATGTTTTCCAATATCGATGGGAGCGTTTTATGCGTGCCGATCCGAATCAGCATATTTTCACCCGAAAGCGCTTCTTTCATCGGGATGTAACTG
>QKFE01000116.1 GCA_003252225.1 Kiritimatiellales bacterium
GAGCAAATGCGTTCGGAGGTAATGGCGTGGAATGCAGACCGCAACAATGGGCAAGCAAAGGTCGATTGGCAATTTTCCACCGAGGATGCTCGGATCAAATTGAAGCGGCTATATCCGAATCTTTAAGATATTCGGAGTACTATGACGAAATCGAGGATGACATCGTCGGATCCTTTTCAACTGCCTGGGATGATCCGGTATTTGCCGATGCCGCCGCACTGGATTTCAGCATGGATCTGGCGAAGGTTCGCGAATCTATACCTGACTTTGAACCGATCCCGTTTGAAAAGATCGGACTCTATCTGGATGAGCATCGTAAAGATCTGGGCTTGTATGGCCCGATGATTCTTCCGCTGAGCAAAGAAATCGCCGAACCCGAAGAGGTAACGATCACACTCGACCGTCGACTTGCCCGTAAAAAGGGGCTGGAAATCCGGTATACGCTCGACGGAACCACGCCGAAGAATGATTCAGAAATTTACACGAAACCATTCATGGTTTCAGAGCCTTGTTTGGTGAATGCCTGTGTGTTTGATCCTGCTGAAAGCAAAGAATCTGCGGTGACCCGTGTTATATTCAGGAAGCGTGAGCCAGCCGGGGAGGAAAAATAGTAATGAGGGCAATTGCATCCATATTGTTAGTCGCAGCGGGACCTTTTTCAAGCGGAACAATTTGAAAGGCGAAGACGTGGCGGAATATGCCCTGAAGGAAAACATAGGACTCTATTGCTACGCTTCGACCGGCGACTACACCAAGCACTTCCCCCCGGTGTCGCATTATCTGTCGAAACCGCTGGATGCCATGCCGAATCTGGATGAACGCAACATTGCGCTTTTGGCCCGCGTGCTCAACGGCCTTCCGCTGGATGAGTAAAGAGAGTATCCGCGCGGTATTTTTCTGTGGCCCCTACAACGCCTGCTTGGTCTCTTTCACCAGACGTTTGAGCTTGCCGCCGATGGCGACTTTTTTCACGGGCGACATCCGGTCGACGAGCAGGATTCCGTCGAGGTGATCCAGTTCGTGCTGGATCGCGCGGGCCAGCAGTCCTTTGGCGTGAATAGTTTTCCGGCAGCCTTCGAGATCCGTGTATTCCGCGTCCACTTCATACCACCGTTCAACCGTCGCAAAAACACCCGGAAAACTCAGGCAGCCTTCCTGCCCGATCTGGATTTCTTCAGAATGACCGGTAATTTCCGGGTTGATGAAAACCAGCGGCATTTCAATTTCGGGGTTTTCGCGTTCGCCGCTCGCATCGTCGGTGTCGGACGCAACGGGAATATCGACGATAAACATGCGTTCCGTCCGGCCGACCTGTTCCGCCGCCAAACCGACGCCCTGCTCTTTATACATCGTTTCAAACATCTCCTTCGCCAGCGCGCGGATGTCGTCGTTTATTTCGGCCACAGGTTCGGCTTTTTTACGCAGAACGGGATTTCCATAGGTGCAGATCGGTAAACTCATAGGCGCCAGTTTTTCGTGGAGTTTCCCCTCAAAGTCAATGGAAATGATACGGCGGGCGATGCAGCCCGTTTTCGGTGATGATGCCCGAAATCAGCCCGTTCGGGGTGACATCGAATGCCGGGTTGTAAACCCGTACCCCCTCCGCCGCGCCGACCTCCGCCGGATCGCGAATTTCGATCGGGATCAGCCCACCGTGCGCCAGCGAAGCATCGATTGTTGACGTCGGGGCCGCCACATAGAAAGGAATCCCGTGGTGTTTCGCTAAAACCGCCAAACCATAGGTCCCGATTTTATTCGCCGCATCGCCGTTGGCCGCAATCCGGTCGGAGCCGACCATCACCAGATCAATCTTCCCCTCTTTCATCACCTGCGCCGCCATATTGTCGCAAATCGTCACCACATCAATTCCGGCCCGGTTCAGCTCCCACGCCGTCAACCGCGATCCCTGCAAAAGGGGGCGAGTTTCATCCGAATAAACCGTAAAAACGCGGCCCTGTTCATGGGCGGCATACATCGGCGAAAGCGCCGTCCCGAAATCTCCGGTTGCGAGCGCGCCGGCGTTGCAGTGCGTCAAAATACCGGCATTTTCGGCAATCAGATTTTCCCCGTGTTCCCCGATCGCACGGCACATCCCGATATCCTCTTCGAGAATCGCCAGCGCTTCCCGGAGCAGTTCGCGCTTCAATTCGCTCACATCCGAAATATCACACCTGATCAGGTGTGATAGACTCCGATTTAACGCCCAGAACAGATTCACCGCCGTCGGGCGGGATGCCGCCAGTTTTTCAGCCAGTGTTTCAACCTCGGCGATAAATCTTTCGGCGGAATCCGTTTCAATATGCTGTGCCGTCGCCGCCAGCCCCAGTGCCGCCGCGCAGCCGATCGCCGGGGCGCCGCGAACGGACAGGCGTTTGATCGCCGCAACGATCTCGCCGATTTCATCCAGTTCCAGAAATACCAGCTCCTTCGGCAGTTTCGTCTGGTCGATAATGCGCAGTTTTCCGGGCAACAGGTCGGTTCCGTTCATTCTTTTCCAGCGTACGGTTTCCAGCATACAAAGGTTCCTTTCGTAAAAAACACACACTATATTCTTCCCGCTTTACGATAGAAATAACAGGCAGAATGATTCGAATAGATGAAAATGAAAAATTATTCTGCCGCCAAATTATACTGTCTGAATTCCCCCGTACGAGGAACCACCCGATGATTGAGCAGAAAAAAGAGACCGCTGATTTTATGAACCGCCTTTATGCCCGCAGCCTCACGACCACATCGGGCGGAAATATTTCGCTGCGTATTTCGGATGACCGCATTCTGCTCACCCCGTCCGCAACCGATAAAGGCCGGATGCTGCCCGAACAGATCGCCGAAATCGGGATGGACGGAACCAACTTTACATCCGCCCTCAAACCCAGCGGCGAAACCGCGATGCACCTCGCAATTTATAAACGCCGCCCGGACATCCGCGCCATTGTGCATGCCCATCCGCCGACCGCCTGCGTTTTCACCTGCATCGACCGCAAACTGAATATGCGCCTGCTCGCCGAATCCTACGCCTTCGTCGGCGAACCCGCATTTGCCCCCTATGCCCTCACCGGCACGCAGGAACTCGCCGAAATCGTCGCCGACACGCTGGGGGAAAAAACAGCCGCCGTTTTAATGCAGAACCACGGCGTTTTAACCGTCGGCCAAAACCTGCTCGAAGCGTTCGACCGGATGGAGCTGATTGAAAACGCCGCCAAAATAAACATCGCCGCAGCACAGCTCGGCGGTATCCGCGAACTGACGCCCGCACAGTGCGCCGAACTCGACCGATGGGCAGGCCGCAATGGCTGATATTGTTTTAGCCGCGTTCAACGCCCGCTATGCCCACACCGCTTTCGGCGCGCGCTACCTGCTCGCCAATATGGGTGAACTGAAAGCAAAAACCCGGCTGATTGAATTCGACCTGCAAATACAGCCCCGAACCGCCGTTGA
Source organism: Kiritimatiellales bacterium (assembly GCA_003252225.1). Taxonomy (GTDB): domain Bacteria; phylum Verrucomicrobiota; class Kiritimatiellia; order Kiritimatiellales; family Pontiellaceae; genus Pontiella. Next base: position 3,439 of record QKFE01000116.1, read on the forward strand.
AAAAATACTCCAACTCAACCCCGAAATCGTCGGCATCGGCTGCACCATCTGGAACATCGAACTCGCCACCAAAACCGCCGCCATTCTGAAAGCCGTCCAACCGGAAATCACCCTCATTCTCGGCGGCCCCGAAATCAGCCACGAAACCGAACAGCAGGAAATTTTTCAATACGCCGACTTCGTCATCTGCGGCGAAGGCGAAACCGAATTCCCCAAACTCTGCGTTAACCTTTTAAACCGCAAAGCCGCTAAGACAACCAAGCCTCCCAGCAGCAGCGAAATTAATTGTTCTTTGCGCACTTCGCGTCTTAGCGGTCAAATTATTAACGCAATACCCGCCGATGTTTCAGAGATTGAACTACCCTACGATGAATATTCGGATGAAGACATCAAACATCGGGCGATTTATGTTGAAGCTTCGCGCGGCTGCCCGTTCCGATGCGAATACTGCATGTCATCGCTCGACCCCAAAGTCCGCTATTTCCCCGAAGAAAAACTCTTCCCCTCTTTTCAAAACCTGCTCGATCGCGGCGCGCGTATTTTTAAATTTGTCGACCGTACCTTCAACATCGACATTCCCTTTGCACTGAAAGTACTGACCTTTTTCCGCGAACGTTACGAACCCGGCATGATGCTCCATTTTGAAGTTATTCCCGACAACCTGCCGGAAGCCCTGTTCGATGCCGTTAAAGCCTGTCCGCCCGGAATGCTTCAGTTTGAAATCGGAATACAGACCTTTAGCGAAGAGACCGCCCGCCGAATAAACCGGCCTTTAAACATCGCAAAGATCGAAACCAACCTGCGCCGCCTGCGCGCAGAAACCGGCGTACACATTCACTCCGATCTCATTGCCGGACTGCCCGGCGAAGATCTCGCCAGTTTTGAAATCGGCTTTAACCGATTGCTCGCCCTCAACCCGCAGGAAATTCAGCTGGGTATTTTAAAGCGGCTGCGCGGCGCGCCGATCGACCGCCACACCGACGAATGGAACATGGTTTACAGCCCCCATTCGCCGTATGAAATTCTCAGCACCAGTCTCATCCCATTCGACGAAATGCAACGTATTCAACGCTTCGCGCGCTACTGGAACCTCACTGTCAACAGCGGCCAGTTCATTGAAACGTCCCCCCTGTTTTGGCAAAATGCGGCATCCCCCTTTTCTGCCTTCATGCGTTTCAGCGACTGGCTCTACGCAAAAACAGACACCACAGGGAATCTCCACATGGTTCGTTTGGCGAAATTGCTGTTTGAGTTTTTAACCGAAGAGAAAGGCCTCGATGAAAAGGCCGCTGCGCAGGCCCTTTGGAATGATTACCAACGCGGCAACCGCCCCGATGTCCCCGGCTTCCTCAAAAAATTCGGGCTTCAAAAGCAGGGCGATACGACCGATTCGGTGAACGTTCCGCTTCCCCGTCAATCGCGGCACTTGAAATAAAAACCCGGCTAAACTAGAAAGAAACAATGAGTGAAGAAAACAAAAATAACGGCGGACAACTCAACCTCGTGGTTTCGGTGAATGAGGCCGAAACCGTCAGCGAGTGGATCCGCGAAGC
>QKFE01000107.1 GCA_003252225.1 Kiritimatiellales bacterium
TTCGCTTTTCAGCTCTTTGCACGGCGATAAATATTCGCGCAACGGCCCCGCATCCAGTGTCGCCGACATCACGATCACCTTCAAATCGGGCCGTGTTTTCTGAAGCCGTAAGGCACGCGCCAAAGTGATGTCGCCATAAATATGGCGCTCGTGAAACTCGTCAAAAATAACCGTCGAAACGCCGCGCAGATCCGGGTCACTCAAAAACTGGCGCAGCAGAATGCCCTCGGTCACATAGCGGATTTGGGTACGCGCCGAAACCGCCCCCTCCATCCGAACCTGATAACCCACTTCGCCGCCCAGCTCACCGCCGCGTTCAAAGGCCACCCGTTTTGCCAGCAGCCGCGCCGCCAAACGCCTCGGCTGCAAAACCACCACTTCGCCGGGGCCGGCGTTCCCGCAGTCGAGCACGATCTGCGGCACCTGCGTTGATTTGCCTGAACCCGTCGGGGCTTCAATAATGATGCGGTTTTCGGTTTTCAGCGCCGACGACAAATCATCGCGCAATTCATAAATAGGCAGTTTTTTCGGATCCATAGCCGCGCGGTTATAGCGGAAACCCTGCGGGGTTGAAAGAAAGCAGGGCTGCCATTTTATGGCGAATAAACTACTGCGTGATTCTTTGCGCTGTAGATTCGGATTGTTTATTTCCTCTGAAAGAGTAAATAAGCCAACCTAATGAAACCGTTGTCCAAAACCAATATTCAGCGCCTTTTTATCCGCCTGCTGAAACAGCCGGGAACCCCGGAAAGCATCGCCCGCGGATCGGCGATCGGGCTGCTGGTGGGATTTGCGGTTCCTTTTTCGCTGCAAATGGTGGTGGCCTTTCCGCTTTCCCTTCTCTTTAAGGCCTCAAAAGTTCAGTCCCTGCTTTTAACCTGGGTGAGCAACCCGCTGACCATTCCTTTCATTTACCCCTTCCAATGCTATGTCGGAAGCTGGCTGATCGGCCACCCGCTCTCTTTTGGAATGCTCCGCGCCTCTTCGGCCGACCTGATCGAAACGCCGACGCTGAATAAACTGCTGGGATTCGGGGCAGAAGTGGTTGGTTCATTTTTTGCGGGCGGACTGCTGTTCGGTTCCATTGCGGGCTTATGCGGTTATTTTCTGACCATTCGGCTGGTTCGAAAATACCGGGAGCGGCGCAGACGGCACCACCAACCGGCATCTCCGGTTGTCCCCAAAAACGGAAATTTAATATGAAGCTGGCGAAATACGGTAGAAAAGAATGGCTGGGAAGCGGCGCGGTTGCCGCCGCTTTGGGAGGCGTGTGGATCTGGATTTCCCTGACGCAAAACCGCGCGGCGGGCATCACCCTGTTGGCCGTAACCGCACTGGCATGGCTGGCGATCGCCGCCTTTTTCCGGGTTCCGCGGCGGCAGATTCCGGAAGAAGAAACGCTGCTGGTGGCCCCTGCCGACGGACGGGTTAAAGATATCGGCGTGGTGACCGACCACGGGATCGAATGTTTCAGCGGGCAGCCCCTGCTGCGTATCGGTATTTTCCTGTCGGTGCTGGATGTCCACGTCAACCGCGCCCCCTGCCAATTTGAGGTGAAATACCGGAAATATAAAGAAGGCCGTTTTCTCGATGCGCGCGATCCGCGCTGCGCCCGCGAAAACGAATCCCTCGTAATCGCCGGCGAAGGAACCGCCGCCGGAAAGGTCTTCCCGATGGCGGTTCGGCAGGTTTCCGGCGCGATCGCCCGGCGAATCGTCTGCGAACCCCAGCCGGATGACCGGCTGGAAAAAGGAACGATTTACGGAATGATCAAATTTGGTTCCCGCACTGAACTCTACTTACCGGATGTGCCCTGGATAAAAACAGCGGTGCAAACCGGCGATAAACTCCGCTCCGGAACCTCCGTCATTGCACGCATAGAACAAGCAGGTGATTTAATATGAAAAATCGGACGATGAAACCCTGGACCGCAGACCGCTCGTGGTTCCCCTGTGCCCTCACCGTCGGAAACGGCCTGTGCGGTCTGTTTGCGATTCTTTACACCTTGCGGCAGCCTCTTTTTGAGGGGACAGACCCGCGGCTTCCGGTTCTTTTCCTCTGCATGGCCATCCTCTTCGACTCGCTGGACGGATTCGTAGCGAGAAAACTCAAGGCCGAAAGCCTGCACGGTATGCAGCTCGACTCGCTGTCGGATCTGATCTCCTTCGGGATTGCTCCGGCCGTCCTCCTGTTCACGGTGGTACAGGGCGGGCGTCCGGATGCTTCGCCTCACAGTTGGCTGCCATGGGCTTCCGCCGGCTGCTATACGATCTGCGCCATGTGGCGTCTGGCGCATTACAACACCCTCGCGCTAACAGAAACCGAACACAAAGAGGGATTTGTCGGCCTTCCGTCCCCGGCCGCCGCCCTCATGCTCTGCTCTATTCTCCTGCTGGTTCAACGCTTTGATCCTTCGGCCCGCAGCACCTTTTATATTCCGGTGGTTTATGCGTTTATACTCAGCTTCCTGATGGTCAGCGAATTCCATTACCTGCACGGAAAACAGATCATAAAAATGGGGAGCCTTCCGGTTCGGCTGCTCATGCTCGCGCTGGCGCTGCTGCTCTGCAAATATCAGGGTTTTTACGGATACCTCCTGCTGATCCATATTTACCTGCTCTCTGCTCCGCTCCTCGGCATCATCGAAAAGAGGATGGCCCTGCTGACCGAACAAAACGACTCCGTGCAAATTTAGCGCCCGGTGTTTTACAGTGATTCTGCGGCGGCTTCCCACTCGGCTTCGAGGGCGCTGATTTCGGTTTGTATTTCTGAAAGACGGGTGTTGATGGCGGCGAAATCGGCGTTGGAATTTGTGACCATTTCGTCGGTGAGCGCGGTTTGTTCTGCGGTCAGTTTTTCGATTTTGTTTTCAATTTTGGTCAGTATTTTTTCGGCGTCGCGCTGGGCGGCGCGGGCCTTGCGGGCGTCTTTGCCTTTTGCACCGATTGCGGGCGGGGCGGATTCCTGCCCTCTATCGGCTCGGACAGAGCCTCGCCCTCCACTTGAGTTTTCAGATTTCAGGTTTCGCGTTTCAAGTTTCTCCAGATAGTAGTCGTAGCCCCCGGGAAATTTGGTGACGCCGGAATCGTCAATGCCGATGATCTGTTCGGCGATATTGCGGACGAAGGTGACGTCGTGGCTGACGACACAGAGGGCGCCTTTGTATTTTTTGAGTGCGTCTTCGAGTGCTTCGCGGCCGTTGACATCGAGGTGGGTGGTCGGCTCGTCGAGCAGCAGAAAGTTGGGCGGGTTGATGAAGAGGCGGGCAAAAGCGAGGCGTATTTTTTCGCCGCCGCTGAGTACGTCGCATTTTTTATCAATGCTGTCGCCGCTAAAGCCGAATCCGCCGAGCAGGCTGCGCACATCGGCTTCGGAAGCGGCGGGGTTCTGTTCTTTTACGATGTGATAAACGCTTTTTTCCGGCGGCATGGTTTCGGCGAAATCCTGCGACTGGTAGCCGATGACGACTTTATGCCCGAGCACCCGCTTGCCTTCGGACAGCGGCAGCGCACCGGCGAGCGTTCGCAACAGGGTGGTTTTTCCCATGCCGTTGTATCCGACCAGCGCAACCTTTTCGCCGCGGTTGATGTTGAAACTGAGGTTTTTGAAAATCCACCGCTGTTTGTCGTAGGTCAGACCGCCGTTTTCCACCCGGATAATTTCGTGCCCGGAGTGCGGCGGATCGGCCAGCCGTATTTTTGAAAGGTTAATCACGGTGGCCGGTGCTTCAATGACTTCCATTTTTTCGAGCTGTTTTATGCGGCTCTGCACCTGCGTGGCCTTGGTGGCTTTCGCGCGGAAGCGGCGGACGAAGCTTTCGATCTGCTCGCGCTCGCGATCCTGATTGCGCTTGGCGGCCAGTTGGTGTTCCTGCCGGGCGACGCGCTCTTTCAAATAATAGTCGTATCCGCCCTGATAGCGGGTCGCATTTCCCCCGGCGATTTCCAGCGTAACCGTCGTGAGCGAACGGAGCAGGTAGCGGTCGTGCGAAATCAGCAGCATGGTGCCTTCGTAGCCGCGCAGGAATTTCTGGAGCCATTCGACGGCGGGGAGGTCGAGATAGTTTGAAGGTTCGTCGAGCATCAGCAGATCGGGGTTCGCAATCAGCGTACGCGCCAGTTCAGCGCGCATCTGCCACCCGCCGGAAAAGGAGGCAAACGGCTTTTCAAATTCCGCCGTATGAAAACCCAACCCGCACAGCGCCGCTTCGGCCCGTGATTTCATTTCATAGCCGCCCAAATGCTCGAATTGGTGCTGAAGCTCGCCGATCTGCCGGAGTGCCCGCTCTTTTTCCGCCGGATCCATTACCGCCAAATTGGCTTCCAACTCATGAATTTTAACCGGAATGGTTTTCAGCTCGGGGATTGAATCTTCGGTATATTCGAGCAGATTCTGCGACACGGCGTGCGGATTGAGCTGCTGGTGCAGATAACCGATACGCGTATGTTTCGGCAGCACCACGTCGCCTTTATCCGCTTCCACGTCGCCGCCGATCAGTCCAAATACGGTGGATTTCCCCGCCCCGTTCGGCCCGACAATTCCGGCCCGTTCCCCGGCATTAATCCGGAATGTCACCGTCTTCAGCACATCCTGTGTACCGAACTGTTTGCTCACCTGTATAAAATCAATCATTCGAAAACCGGCGCGGTTTTAGCACAAAGCCCCGAAAGACTCAAAGGACTCAAAACGAAATACACGATATGCTATCGAGTAGCCGAGGGAGGTTGCCCTCCCTAAGCTCTCCCACCACCGGGCATACGGTTCCGTACCACGGCGGTTCCGAATGATCATGCTGTTCTGTTTCCCAGTAACGTTTCAAGCAGATTCACCAGCCCGAGTCCGTCGAAATATTTCTTTCTGAAAGCATCGTTCATGTGCGAAGCACCGCTGTTCCACCACGGCCCAAGGCCATTAAAGGCGGACTTGCGGGCACGTTCCTCTGCAAGGCCTCGGGCGACCAGCCGCTTATAACGCGTCCGCCCTCGC
>QKFE01000334.1 GCA_003252225.1 Kiritimatiellales bacterium
ATATTGAAATCGCCCGGCAAAACGGTGGCGTGATGGCCGCCGACGATGATTTTACTGGCTGGGCTGGTTTTGCGGACGAGTTCGGCGAGTTCAATGACGCGGGTGACTTCGTGGGTGTAGCCGCTGATTCCGACGACGTCGGGCTGCATCTCTTTGAGCTTTGCACGGAAAATTTTATCGGGGTTGCGGGCGAGGCGCAGGTCGAGGATTTCGATGGCGTGGCCTGCGGGAACGGCGGCGGCAACATAGCCGAGTTCGAGCGGTTCGAGGAAAATGAGTCCGCCGAGTTTTCGGATGGTTGCGAGCCGGGCTTTGGGTTTAACGAGCAGAATTTTCATAGTCACCTTTTTCTCTGAAAGCGGGTATTTCTAACAATGGACAGCCTCTTGCGGCAAATCTGTAAAGGAAACTTTTTCATCTTAACAGAAGGCCGCAAAGTACGCAAAGAAGGCTTCGCGATCTTGGCGGGCTTCTGTTGAAAAAACGGAACACTTAAAACGGCAGGTTGAAACCGGCGAAGATTTTGACGGAGTTGAGGGGGACGTTGGGTTCTTCCATGCCGAGGTTGGAGATGTGGTGGTATCGGATTTCGAGGTTGATGCGGTGTTTTTCTTTGACGAGGAAACGGGTTCCGATACCGGTCTGGTAGTTGCCGCAGACGTCGGAGCCGACGCCGGGGATGTCGGCAAAAATAAACTGGGGGCCGCCGCCGATTAAAAAGTAGGGTTCGCCGATGGCGGTTTGGGGGAATACCCACGCGAGCAGAAAGTTCATGCCGACGATGCCGAAGTCGTGGTGGTCTTCGCCGCCGGTATCGTAAAAGATGGGGGAGACGGAGGTTTCGATCCAGAATTCGTGGTTTCCGCGCAGCCAGCCGGTCTCTTTTTTGCCGAAAATACGGGCATGCCGCCAGATCAGGTCGGCGGTCACGACTTCGTTATCGGTGCCGCCGAAGCCTTTAATGGAGGAGCCGCCGCCGACCAGAAACTGGTTGTATGGCTGGAGTTCGGCCGCGTGTTCTTTTCCGGCCTGTGCAAACGGGGCGGATATGAGGATAAAAAGTAGGGCGAATGGGGCTATTTTCATTGTGGTTCAGCGGCTTTCGGGGTTGGAATTATTTGTCAGTTCGGCACCTTATCTGCCTTGTCATGAAATCGCACACTCTATACACTTTCGGGATTATTTTAAACGGTATTTTTGCCTGGATCGGTAAGGAGAATTAGGATGCAACGGGAAAAAATTGTTGAACTGGTGAATGAAGTGTTCCTGGAAGATTTTGAGATGGAGCAGCAGGATCTGGTTCCGGAGGTAAATCTGTTTACCGAATTGGGGCTCGACAGTCTGGATGTCGTGGATTTGGTGGTGGCTTTGCAGAAGAAGTTTAATGTGTCCATTCGCGACGACGCGCGGGTGCGCGATGTCCGGACGCTGAACGACCTCTATGACTTCATCGAGGCCATCGGAAACGAAATGGACGGGCAATAGAGGCGGCCGCTTGACTCTCCTGAGAACCATCTATTTAAACCTCTCTTTCTACTTCCTTTTTTTCGCGGTCTCTGCGGTGCTCATTCCGGTTCTGATCCTGATCGGGGTAAGCCTGTTGCCTTTCGGAAGCTGGAGAAAAACGATGGCGCGCACGCGCTTTCTGGTAAAGGTGTACGGGCGGGTGATGACGATGCTCGGCGAGCCGCTGCTGCGCGTACGCCGCGAAAAACCGGCGGTTCTGCCGCCGCTGCCCTGCATTTATATCAGCAATCACCGCTCGGCGGTGGACGCGTTCACGATGTCGCATCTTCCCGGCGAAGGGGTGCAGGTGGTGAACCTCTGGCCCTTTAAAATACCGGTGATCGGGTTTTTCGCGAAGTTTGCCGGCTATCTGAGCATCCGCGAACTGGCTCCCGATGAATTTATACGGCGCGGCGAAAAACTGCTCAAAGAAGGGGTCTGTATTGTCGCCTTCCCGGAAGGCACCCGTTCGCTGACACGCGAAATGGGGCCGTTTCACGGATCCCTTTTCCGGCTGGCGCTGCAGACCGGCGCGCCGATCGTTCCAGTCTGTCTGGCCGGGGCGGAAAAAGTGATGCCGAAAGGATCGCCGTTCCTTTTCCCCGGATTAATTCGGATGCGCACGCTTGAACCGATCGGGCCGGAAACGTATGAAGGCATGACCCCGTTCAAACTGAAAAATCTGGTACGCGACCGGATTGCGGCGGAACTTGATGAAATGGAACCGGCAGCATGACTCTTTTTGCGCGGAATGATAAACTGGAATTCGCCCCGGCCGAAGAGGTCCGCGCGGTGCAGGGACAGCTGCTGAAGCAGCATGTGGAATACTGCATGGGGCACTCCCGGTTTTACCAAGAGCGCCTCGCCGGAATTGACCTCGAAACGGTTTCGCTCAAAGAACTTCCGCTGACCGCCAAAATGGAAGTCTCCATCCGCAATTCGGAGTTTGTGGCGGTCGGGCCGGAAAATGTGGCTGATATTGTTTTTTCTTCCGGCACAACGGGCTGGCCGACCAAAATCCTCTATTCGCAGGGCGATCTGGAACGGCTGGCCTATAATGAAGAGCGCGCCTTCAAAACGTGCGGACTCGGCGCTTCGGATATTGTGCTGCTGACCTGCACAATGGACCGCTGTTTTATCGCCGGGCTGGCCTACTATCTCGGCGTACAGGCGGTCGGAGCGGCTTCGATCCGCAACGGCCACGGCACGATGGAGGGACACGGCGAAGTGATTAAACACGCCGACCCGACCACGATCGTCGGAGTGCCCTCGTTTCTGCGCAAGCTCGGGGTTTATCTGCGGGAACGCGGGATGGATCTGCGGGAAACATCGATCGATAAACTGGTCTGTATCGGCGAACCGCTGCGCGATGCGCAGATGCAGCCGCTTTCGATTGCGACCGACCTCGAAGAAATGTGGGGCGCAAAAGTATTTTCCACCTACGCGTCGACGGAGACGGTGACCACGTTCTGCGAATGTTCCGCGCAGGCCGGCGGCCACCTGCATCCGGCGCTCGGGCTGGTTGAAATTTTCGGCGCGGACGGGAAAGAGGTTCCGGACGGCGAACCGGGCGAAGTGGTGGTGACACCGCTGGGAATCGAAGGGATGCCGCTGATCCGCTATAAAACGGGCGATATCAGTTTTATCCGCCGCGAACCGTGCGCCTGCGGGCGGACGTCGCCGCGGCTGGGGCCGATTCTCGGGCGTAAAAAACAGCTGCTGAAAGTACGCGGAACCAGCCTCTATCCGCAGGCGGTGTTTGCCGCGCTCGATGAAATGCCCGAAGTGAGCGAGTACTATTTGAAAGTCTATGCCGAGGATACGCTTTCGGACCGGCTGGCGGTGCACCTTTCGCTTCGTCCCGGGCCGGTGGATGTGGATGTTGTATTGCGCCGCCTTCAGGCGCGGCTGCGGGTAAAACCCGAAGTGATTGTTGAGCCCGAAGCGGATATCCGCCGGGTTGTGTTCACCCCCGAATCGCGCAAGCCGGTTCGGTTCATTGATTTGAGGAAATAAATATGTCGTGCCATGCATTTTGTGATGAAGCCGGATTCAGTCTGGAAGAGATCAAGGCCGCGGCAGCCGAAGGCCGCCTGCTGACCATGGAAATCGAATGCAGCCGCATCTGCAATTTTCTGTGTCCGTACTGCTATCAGGACGCGGAAACACGGAACGAACTTTCGCTGGATGAAATTAAGGATGTGATTCTGCAGGCCCGGGGAATGGGCGCGCAGGGCATTATTATTCTCGGCGGCGAGCCGATGATTTATTCGCACATTTTTGAGGTGATTGAATTCATTGTCGCCAACGGAATGAAGGTGGAAATGTTCACCAACGGATCGGACATCACCGCCGAAAACGCGCGGCGGCTGGCTGAACTGAATGTGAAGGTTGTGCTCAAAATGAATTCGCGCAACCCCGAAATTCAAAACCGCCTTTGCGGTATTCCGCACGCGCACGCCGTCATCAACGCCGCCTTCGAAAACCTCAAAAAAGCCGGCTACGGCCAAGGCGGTAAACCGATGGCCGCCAGTTCCATCATCAGCGAAGTCAATTATGACGAACTTGAGGAGATGTGGAACTGGCTGCGCGACCAGAAAATCGACCCCTATTTTGAAATGATCACCCCGCAGGGCGGCGCCGTGGAAAACGACTGGGTTTATGCCGACCCCGAAAAAATCGAAGACCTGTTTCTGCGGCTGGCGGAATCCGACCGTAAACGGTTCGGCGAAGGCTGGAAGCCGCAGCCGCCGCTGGCCGGCGAACGCTGCATGCGTCACCAGTTTTCGTGCTATGTCGATGCCGTCGGAAACGTAATGCCCTGTGTCGGCGTCAACCTGCCCGTCGGCAACATCCGCAAAACCCCGCTCAAAAAAATACTCGCCGAAAGCGAAGTGATGCAGGATCTGCGCAACCACCTCGAACAGATCAAAGGCCCCTGCGCCGCCTGCCCCGAAAAAGAGGGGTGTTACGGCTGCCGCGGCGCCGCGTATCAATTGACCGGCGACTATCTCGCCTCCGATCCGCTCTGCTGGAAAAACATCGGCAGAAAAAATGAAATCGACCGGCTGCCGATGAAAGCCGGTAATTTGATTCCGCAGCGCGACCCGATGAAGCTGGTTGATTCCCTGCTCACCCTCGGTGAAAAAACGGCTTCAGCCAGTGTTGCCATCGATGCAGACAATATTTTTCTGGACGAAGACGGCAATCTGGAAAACTCCGCCTATATTGAAATGGTCGCGCAGACCGCCGCCCTGCAGAACGGCTTCCGCAACCGGCATCTGGATTCCGACCCCGCCGGATTTCTATTGGGGGCAAAACAGTTTAAATTCCACCACCCGGCGAAAGCCGGCGATCGGTTGGTTGTGAATGCCGAAAAAGAGACCGACTTCGGCGCGTTCAGTATCGTCAACGGCGCGGTCATGCGCGGCGAAGAGTGCCTCGCCGAAGGGCAGATCAAGCTCTACCACGAAG
>QKFE01000103.1 GCA_003252225.1 Kiritimatiellales bacterium
ATGCTCGAATGGTACTGCGCCCATACCGATTACATCGGTGTTCTCGAAGAAACCAAAACACTCATTCAGTCGGTTTGGGACGGCGCGCCGACGGAATGGAAAACAGTAACTGTTTCCGACGCCTTCATCGAATACGCCGGATGGGATCCCGCAGGAAATTATGACGAAGACCGGTTCGATATGGATCTGGTCGAAAAGGTCGAACCGACAATTAAGGAAACAGGCGGAGCTGTTTTTTTGATCGACTATCCCGTCGAAGCCGCCGCGCTCTCCCGCCGAAAAGCCGACAACCCGCTGCTTGCCGAACGATGGGAACTCTATATAGAAGGAATAGAGCTGGCCAACGCTTATTCCGAACTGACCGATCCCGAAGAACAGCGCAATCGCTTTGACGAATGTGCCGAAAAACGCGCGGCATTGGGGAAAACCGTCTATTCGGTAGATGAACAGTTTTTGCAGTCACTCGGCAAAATGCCTCCAACCGGCGGCGTCGCGCTGGGAATAGATCGCCTCCTCATGCTGATATCCCGCCGGAAAACACTCAAGCAAGTGATTTCTTTTGCTCAATCGGACTCATAAGCGTCTGGTTGTCAGTCGAATGTGTTTTTGCGTGTACAGTGCTGCATTTTAATACTTGCCCGTCCGCCCGGAGAGTAGTACAAATGGCCTGTTCAATACGCTATGGGAAACTTTGGGGGCGGAATGAAAAGAACAATTGGGTTGGTTATAGGGATTCTAGGCATCGCTTCGGCAGCTTCCGCACAGGAATCTGTCACGCTCGGTGTGTTTGGGTATCAACGTATCGAAATTCCTCCAGCAGGCGGCGTGAATCTGATTGGGTATAACTTTACTTCTGAAACACCGCTTACTCTTCTGGATATCTTTGGAACCAATCAATTGGTTCAATCTAGTCGCTCCAGAAACGCGGATAGAATATTTGTTTGGAACGGATCGGCTTATGATAATTTTTTCCAAAAGACCGATGGGTTGTTTTATGATATCCTTTACCCTTCCATACCTACGAATGTTGTTATTCCTAATGGATGCGCAATGTTTTTGCAGAGTGCTGATAATTCGAGTTTAACAAATGTAATTACGATATCCGGAACTGTTTTGATGACTACTTTTGAAGAACAGGTTTATCAAACAGGATTTGTTACACTGGCTAACCCATATCCGACAGATATAAATTTCAATAGCACAAACTTCAACTGGTCTGCTGCGACAGCAAATAATCGTTCAAGAAATGCGGATAAGATTTATATTTGGAATCAGGACTCCGGCGGATATGAAGCATTCTATCTGAATGGAAGTAGGGTATGGACTCCATTGATAGCTACTATACTGGATCCAGTTTTACCTAATGGTGCTGGTGCTTTTTATGAAGCACAGGGAACGTTTACTAATAACATAATGAGGGAGTTTGAGTAAGGAGATTATGAAGATGAAACGAATGCTGTGTGCTGGAATCACGATTGCAATAACTAGCTTATCTCTTGCATCGCCAATCTTTTACTGGGGAAGTACGGATGGTTTGGCTTTAGCAAGCGGCGATGTGTACTATCACGATGGAAGCTTGGTTTCTCAGGGATCAGATTGGTTGGTTGAATTAGTAAATGTTGCTGATGATTCAGTTCTTTTTTCACTTAACGATGGATTTTTGGACGGGGATGGTCTTTTTTATGCCGATGCAGTAGATGCTGTCGCTTGGAATGGTTTAACCGTAAAGACACTCTTGTATAATAATAGTGTAAAATCTAATGCTACATATTTTGCTGAGTTTACCTCTCAGTATACTTTTTCTTGGGGTGCTCCGCCTCCGCCAACTTTGAGTGATTATGACGCAGGGTATGTGACTCAGAATTTAGGAACTAATCCTGGAGAATGGCAAGTGATTCCGGAGCCGACGGTTGCGGCTTTGATCGGTATTTTTGGGTCGGGTCTGCTGATCAGCCGGAGAATTTTTGCTAAAGCATAATTTTTTAAATCTGGTTAATTGAACGGGCCGGTTGTAAAAACCGGCCCGTTTTTTGCGTTCAGTGTGATATCTATTGCTCCGTCAGTTAAATATTGTGAACTCATGGTGTTGAATAAATGGACACGAAACGCATGACGAAATCTCACGAAAAAGAACATTCGTTTGTGGCTTCTTGTGACTTTTGAGGCTGAAAATCTGAGGCATTTGGTTATTTTTTCCATTTACGCAAAAAGAGGTTTTCCGTAGTGTCAACCCGTTTTTATGATCTGCCGTTTCAAAGTGGCGCTTAAAAAAGAAACATGAAAATAAGGGGGAATGGGATGAAAAACTGGAAATCCTGCCTGTTCGTTTTAACCGGTATCGCCACCAGTCTGGTTGCCGATGCCGCAATCACAATTCCCGGAGCGGACGGCTCCGACGGAACACTGCTGGTAACCAATAACGTCACGATCGACCTCTCACTCGCAGTCACCGATGACTGGAATACTGCGGGAACCGGAGCGGGTGTTTACGACTCCAATAAATGGGCCGTTGTTTTCAAATATTCGAACGTCGTTGTTTCCAACGGCTGCACGGTGAATTTTGTAAATCATGCCAGCCGCGCGCCGGTGGTCTGGCTGGTGAGCGGCGATGTCACGATCGACGGAACCGTGAGTCTGGCCGGACAGAGTTTTTTTGATTCTCCGCCGAATCTGGCAGAGCCGGGGCCTGGCGGTTTCCGCGGCGGGATGGAAACGTATACCGGCGGAATCAATGCCAGTGCCGGATTCGGCCCGGGCGGCGGTTTTACGGAAGTAACCGATTCCGGCCGCGGGGCCAGCCATTTGACGGCGGTCACTTCCAGTCCGGCGCCCTACGGCAATGAATCGATTGTTCCGCTAATCGGCGGTTCCGGCGGCGGGGGCGGCAATTACTATAGCGGCGGTGCAGGCGGCGGCGCCATTCTGATTGCCTGCGGCGGTTCGATGACGGTTGACGGAATGATTGCCGCCGACGGCGGCGCCGGAAGACAGGATAATTATAATGACGCTTACCGTTCCGGTGGCGGTTCCGGCGGGGCAATCCGGTTGATTGCGGAATCGTTCGGCGGATCGGGTTTTGTTTATGCGCGCGGCGGCGGCGGAAATTATTCCGGCAGTAACGGCCGCGTCCGGTTGGAGCGGGTAAATAATTCCGGCACGGTTTCTGTGGTTCCTGACCCCAGTATTTTAGGATTACAGGGGGGAGCCACAGCACTGATCTGGCCGCCGGCTGGTGCGCCGGAAGCGCGGATTGTCTCCGTTGGCGGTGTATCCGTTTCGTCCGATCCCCGCGCTGAATTCGGCACCACGTTGGCCGATGCGGCGATCCCGCAGACCAACAGCACCTACATCGTGGTGGAAACCGTGAATGTGGAATCTGCTTCGCAGGTGATTGTTCGCGTTACGCCGCGCCACAGCGCCAGCTTCTCTGAATACACCGCGACTTTAACTGCGACCAACAACCTCAGCCCGCTCACACTTGAGTGGACCGCGGTTCCGCCGGTTAATCTCGGCTATTCCGCCGTGCAGGTGCGTGTCGTCCGGCCGTAGCGTTTCGCCTTGTGTTCCGCTACGCATCCGGTTTCCCTCTTTACGGGAGCGCGGCGGACTTAACCTTTGCCGGAGGAGCACAGGATGCTCGCGTTACAAGCACTTTTTCGATTGTGGAATTTTGTTAAACCACGAAAAATACAAACTGCACGAAAGGCTTCCTTGGATAGGTTCCTGTGTGTTTTGCATATTTCTTTGGTAATAATTCTATTTTCATCAGCACTGCCGTCCTTCGCGCAGGAAGTGCTTATCCGGGAAATTATCTCCCGTGAAATTTCGGTGTTTACCGGCGAGGCCGGCCCGACTAATTCCTATAAGGAAGTTCTTTCCCGCGAAGTCTCCGTCTTCAACGGAAAAGCGGATGTCATCGAAATGCCGGAAATTATTTCCCGCGAAGTCTCTATTGTGAACACCACCGACGAGTTCCCGGCGCAGGTTCAAAACCCTTCTATTACATCCAGCCCGACCGGCGAACAGGTCACGCTTGACTAGAGCAATTACAACGAATTTCTCGAAAACGATGTGGCGTATTATGCCATCTATTATTCCAGCAATGCATTCACCGATATTTCCGGAATGACCGCTTTCACCAATATTCCGGCAGGACAGCTTTCGCTGATGCTGGAAGGGTTGCCCGTCTGGCAGGATCATTTCTTCGCGATCGTTCCGGTTGATGCCCTCGGCGGCTATCACACCGATGTTTTTTATTCCGCAGCCTACGTTTTAGGCGCAGAACTGATTTCCCGCGAAATTTCTCTCTTTAACGGGGCGGGTGATTTCAGTCGGCCCGAAGTGATTTCCCGCGAAATTTCAGTGGTGATCGGTACGGATGAACCCCCCGAACGGATCGGTAAAATTCCGGTCAGCACCAGTCCAATGGGCGACGAAGTCACGCTTGACTGGACCGCTTACAATGCGCTGGCGCAGGACGATGTCGCGTATTATCTCATCTATTATTCGAACAGCGCATTCGGCGATGTTTCCGGAATGACGCCGTATACGAATGTGATGGCCGGAACGCAGTGGATTACCCTTACCGGCCTGCCGATTTGGCAGGATCATTTCTTTGCCGTTGTTCCGGTTGATTCGCAGGGGAACCGGTACACGGATGTGATTTATAACGGCGCGTATGTTTTGGGCGGCGAACTGATTTCCCGCGAAATATCTCTCTTTAACGGTACGGGTGATTTCAGTCAGCCCGAAGTCATTTCCCGCGAAATATCGCTGCTTGTCGCGGATGACGCTGTGCCGGCACCGGTTACCGGTTTGACCAGTGGATTTGCGGCAACCACTTCAACGCAGGCCTATCAGGCTGTTGAGCTGACGTGGCTGAATTATAACGAACTGGAACAGGGCGATGTGTCGAAATACCGCATTTATGTTTCGGATATATATTTTGACGATGTTTCA
>QKFE01000146.1 GCA_003252225.1 Kiritimatiellales bacterium
AGGTTGAGCTTTTTCAGCTCGTCCACTGTTTTGATGGTCGGATCGATAATGTCGAGCAGCCGTTTATGTGTACGGATTTCGAACTGTTCCATGGATTTCTTGTTCACGTGCGGACTTTTGTTCACGGTGAACCGTTCAATACGAGTCGGCAGCGGAATCGGGCCGGCAACGCGGGCTCCTGTACGGCGGGCCGTTTCGACAATTTCAGTGGCGGAAACGTCGAGCACACGATGATCGAACGACTTCAGCCGGATTCTGATTCTTTGATTTGTCATTATTTTTCTCTCTCTAACGGTTAAGGATAGCGTCTGTCATATTCGGAGGAACCGGTTCAAACGCTTGCGGTTCCATCGAGTAGCTCGCTCTACCCTTTGTTAAGGAACGCAAAGAGGTTGCGTACCCAAATACAGCGGCAAGCGGAACATCCGCCCGCACAACTTGCAGATCGTTTGTAGCCTTGATTTCGCGGACGCGGCCGCGGCGGCTGTTTAAATCACCGAGCACATCGCCCACGTGCTCTTCGGGGGTTTCAATTTCGAGCAGCATCACGGGTTCCAGCAGGATAGGGCCTGAATTTGAAACGGCGTCGCGCAGCGCCATCACGGCGGCGGAACGGAAAGCCACCTCGGTCGAATCCGTATCGCGGGTCTGCCCGCCGATCACTTTTACCTTGGTGTCGATGATCGCGAAGTTGCCGAGTACGCCGGTCATCAGGGCGTCCGCAATCCCCTCGCTGATGGCTTTGCGAAATTCGTCGGGGACAATTTTAGTTGAAACATCAAAACTGATGGCATTACCGGCTCCGGCGGAATTCGGTTCAACAGCCAGTGTCAATGAAGCGAAGTGACTGTCGCCGCCGATCTCGCGGTCAAAAGTAAAGCTGCCCTCGCCTTTGGCGGAAACGGATTCACGGTAGGCGACCATCGGCCTGCCGGCATTGGCCTGCACTTTATATTCGCGCAGGATGCGGTCTTTAATAATGTCGAGATGAAGCTCGCCCATGCCCTGAATAATGGTCTGGCCGGTCTCTTCGTGGATTGATGTGTGGAACGTGGGGTCTTCATCGGCCATATCCTGTAGCGCGGCCACCAGCGCATCTTTATCAGCGGTGGTTTTCGGCTCGATGGCCATGGAAATAACGGGTTCAGGAAATTCGATGCGTTCCAGAATAATCGGATCATTTTCACCGCAGACCGTATCGCCGGTTGTGAACTGTTTCTGCCCGACCATCCCGCCGATTTCGCCGGCATAGAGCACCTCGATATCTTCGCGGTGGTTGGCGTGCAGGCGCAGCAGACGTCCGATGCGTTCGCGTTTTTTGGTGCGCGGGTTATAAATATTCTGCCCTTTTTTCAGCTGGCCGGCATAAATGCGGACAAAGGCCAGTTTGCCGACAAACTTATCGGAGGCCATTTTGAAAACGAGTCCGGACAGCGGCTCAAAATCGGAGGCTTCACGTTCAACCTCTTTTTCGGTTTTCGGTGAAATCCCTTTCACGGCCGGAACATCGATTGGAGAGGGAAGGAAGGCGGCAACGGCATCGAGCAGCGGTTGTACGCCTTTGTTTTTCAGCGAAGAGCCTGCGAACACCGGCACAATTGCATTTGCGATCGTGGCACGGCGAAGCGCATCAACCAATACTTCTTCAGGAACATCGGCATCTTCCATGTAGATTTCGAGCAGCTCTTCGTCAACTTCGGCGACTTTTTCAACCAGCTCGGCGCGGGCGACTTCAGCTTCAACAGCGAGGGCGGCGGGGATTTCAGAATATTGAACTTCCGCGCCCATGTTCTCTTCCGAAAAACGGATCGCGCGCATTTTAATCAGATCAACGACGCCTTCGAAGGTTTCCGCTGCGCCGATCGGCAATTGAACTGCAACCGCCGGCGCATTCAGCTTATCCCGCATCTGCGCGAGCACGCGACCGAAGTTTGCGCCCATGCGATCCATTTTATTGACGAAAGCCAGCCGGGGCACTTTGTATTTGGTGGCCTGTCGCCAAACAGTTTCGGACTGCGGCTGCACACCGCCCACAGCACACAAAACGCCCACGGCGCCGTCCAGTACGCGAAGTGAGCGTTCAACCTCCACGGTGAAATCAACGTGGCCGGGGGTGTCGATAATATTAATTTGGTGGTCATTCCAGAAACAGGTGGTTGCCGCGGAGGTAATCGTGATGCCGCGTTCCTGTTCCTGAATCATCCAGTCCATCGTGGCGGTGCCGTCGTGGACTTCGCCGATTTTATGCACCTTGCCGGAATAGTAGAGAATGCGCTCGGACGTGGTTGTTTTGCCCGCATCAATGTGGGCAATGATGCCGATGTTGCGGACAGACGACAAAGCATGTTCGCGGCCTTCGGCTTCCCGTTTGGCAACCGAGTCCTTTCCTGCTTTGTTATTCTGCTGTTTCACAACGTTTGTCATCTCTTTTTTCAACAACCGGAAGCTTCCAACAGACTTGGAAGCTTCCTTTCCATCGGCGATCCCCTCCCTGAGGAGATTTCCTATATTCCGTCAACGCGTTCCGCTCTTACCAGCGGTAGTGCGCGAAGGCCTTGTTGGCCTGAGCCATTTTATGCGTGTCGTCACGCTTTTTAATGGCAGCGCCTTGTCCGCGGTAAGCGTCAATCACTTCATTTGCCAGCGCTCTGCGCATCGGAACACCTTTACGGTTTCCGGCAAATGTAATCAGCCAGCGCGTTGCCAGAGCAATCTGACGCTTCGGCTTAACTTCCAGCGGAACCTGATACGTGGCACCGCCGACGCGGCGGGATTTGACCTCAAGGCGCGGGGAAACATTCTCGATTGCTGTAGTGAAGACCTCGACAACGTCTTCATCTTTCAGCTGGGCCTGAATATCTTCAAGGGCACCGTAAACAATTTTAGCAGCAACTGATTTTTTACCGCGCTCCATCACGCAGTTGATCATGTATGCCACCAGCTCATTGTTGTAGCGCGGATCCGCAACCAGCTCCCGCTTTTCTGCTCTATGTCTTCTTGCCATTGCTTAAATCCTTATGCTTTCGCTTTCGGGCGCTTCGCACCATATTTTGAACGGCCGCGCTTACGGTTGTTCACACCCAGACTGTCAAGCGCACCGCGAACAATGTGATAACGAACACCCGGAAGGTCTTTCACACGGCCGCCGCGAACCAGAACCATGCTGTGCTCCTGCAGGTTATGACCTTCACCGCCGATATAAGCGTTAACCTCACGACCGTTCGTCAGGCGGACACGGGCAACTTTACGCAAAGCCGAGTTCGGCTTTTTCGGCGTCTGCGTTTTAACCAGCAGACAGACCCCGCGACGCTGCGGACATTCAGACAGCGCGGGCGATTTGCTCTTGGCCTTCTTGGCCACGCGCGGTTTTCTTACCAATTGATTAATTGTAGGCATTCTATTTCCTCACTAATTGCGGCGCAGGCCTGAACCCGTAGCCGCAAATCTAAAACCGACAGACGCCGCAAAAACCGGCCCATGTCGCTTTCTTAAAAAACACAGGCGGAGGACAGTAGACATCTACACCCACCACCGCAAGCGAAACTTTTATTTATTTCGCCCTTTTTCATAGGCATTCCGCCCTTCGGAATACCCTGTTCCCCGCCTCAAACGCACAAACTCATGACCTTTCGTCAGCGGAGCTTCATCCTTCTCCGTGCATTTTCTGCGGTTCGTTCCTCCGCGTTTCAGAAACCGCCAGCCACTTCGAATATTGAGGATGGTGCAAAAGCAACTGTAGATAAAGCAGTTAGCCGACCTGCACCCTCCCGCAATCCCTGAAACGACGCGAAAGGACGGGCAACATAACGAAATTACGCCGGAAATCCAGATGAAAGTTGAATTATTAAACAATCCATTCCGGAAGGCATTGAATTTTACGGTATAAATTCCCAGGCCTGTATGGCTCGTTTTCGCGCAATACCCCAGCGATAGCCGCCAAGTGCACCGGATCCGCGAATCACGCGGTGGCAGGGAATGAGAAAAGCGATGGGGTTGTTTCCAACGGCTGCTCCGACCGCCCGGGAAGCTTTCGGGCTGCCGATCAGTTCCGCCACTTTTCCATAGCTGGCTAATTGACCGTCCGGAATATGCAGCAGGGCTCGCCAAACCTTGACCTGAAACGGAGAACCTTTAACAAAAAGCCGGAGGGTTAACCGCTCTGTCGTCCTGGGCTGTCCCGCCATGAAAACTGCTCGGCACAATTCCTCCGCCCAGCCGTCATCCCGGATCAGCTCCGCACGGGGCCAATCGGCCCGTATTTCATTCCACCCGTCATCGCCAAAAGATAAGTGGCAGATCCCGCGCGGACCTTCGGCAATCAGGCAGATCCCAAAAGGCGTTTCGGCATAACCGGCCTGTATAACCCACCCCGTTCCGTCGGGGCTTATTTCACCGGGTGTTGCAACCGCTGCGTTAACGCGCAATTCGTGAAACCGCCCGGTTCTGAAAAGGCCCGATTCAATCCCCGTATCCAGCGCACGGTTTCCCGCCCTTAATCGCTCTATTGTATTTTCAGGCTTCAACCCTTGCAGAAAATCTTCGGGCGGCAACCCGCCCCATCGGCAAAAAAGACGGCGAAAATCCGGCTCGCTCAATCCGGTAAAATATGCCGCCTTTTTTATCTCCGGCAAAACACCCCGGTTTTTATCGGCAAACCGGATAACCTTCCCGATGCGCTCAAAGTCACTCATTCGAGGAATATGCCACTACCCCGGAAATCCGCCCACCTGATTTTTCCTTATCGAGTAGCCGAGGGAGGTTGCCCTCCCTAAGCTCTCCCACCACCGGGCATACGGTTCCGTACCACGGCGGTTCCGAATGATCATGCTGTTCTGTTTCCCAGTAACGTTTCGAGCAGATTCACCAGTCCGAGACCATCGAAATATTTCTTCCTGCAAGCATCGTTCATGTGCGAAGCACCGCTGTTCAACCACGGACCAAATCCGTTAAA
>QKFE01000300.1 GCA_003252225.1 Kiritimatiellales bacterium
GACCGGGAAATGGATGGTGCGGAAGGCGCGCTGGAAGATCATATCCCGAGCATGGAGGAGCTGGAAGCGAGTCTGATGGATGATGCGTCGGATGGGGTGAGTTTGAAATCGGACGCCGTTGCGGGGGATCTCGATGACCGGATCAGCTCCGGCCGCGACCGGGTAAATAAACTGCTGGATTGAGGCGTGACGATTGAAACGTTATGCGGGGATGAAACCACGACTCACGCAGCTTAAAACTTAACACCCAAAACTTAAAACTCACTTTATGAACACATTGTTGGATCGAAAGCGACAGTACGAAGCGGATTGCGAAGCGGCGATTAAGAGCGGGCGTAAAAAGGAGGCCATTATTGCTGCGGCGCGCGCGGCGGAGCTGGCGTTCAAGCTGGCGGAAAAAACTGAGGGCACTGTTTCTCAACGCTATATTGAAGATGCCGAGGGCTGGCTGGAGATCGGGGAGCGGATCAAAGCCAAGGGTTTTGATCAGGTAAGAGGCAAGAGGCAAGAGGCAAAAGGGGCATCAGACTTAAAGCCTAAAACTTCAAACTTAAAACCCGAGGAGGCTGAAGGTCCCGAGGAATCCGAATGGCTGGTGGGTGAAAAGCCGAATATGACGTTTGATAAAATCTGCGGGATGGTTGAAGCGAAACAGGCGATCATGGAAATGGTGGTCTATCCGCTGATGCAGCCGGAAAAATCGGAAGCACTGGGTTTGAATCCGGGCGGCGGGGTATTGCTTTACGGCCCGCCGGGTAACGGTAAAACACTACTTGGAAAAGCGATTGCCGGCGAATTGGACTGTCCCTTCTTTTATGCGTCCGGCGCATCGATCCGATCCAAGTGGCACGGCGAAAGTGAACAGCGTTTGTCGAAACTTTTGAAAAGTGCGCAGGCCTGTGACGTGGCGGTGTTGTTTTTAGACGAAGTGGAAGGTCTGCTGCCGAAACGCGGCGGAAGTTCGCAGGTCGATAACCGGATTGTTACGCAGTTTTTAGCTGATGTCGGCGGGTTTGAGGAAAGCAGAAATACCCTGCTGATTCTGGGCGCGACCAATAAGCCGTGGGATATCGATGAAGCGGTATTCCGAACCGGACGTTTTGACGAAAAGATTTATATCTGCCCGCCCGATGAACCGGCCCGAACCGGTATTTTAGCAATGGAACTCGCCGGCGTAAGTTATGATGAAGCGCTGCGCGTTGACGAATGGGCAGCGCGGCTTGACGGTTTTTCCGGCAGCGATATTGTCGGGATTATGAAATCGGCCAAACGTATCTCCCTCGGCCGCGCAATCCGCGAAGATAGCGATGCCGTTTTGACCGTTAATGACATTGAAGCGGCGTTGAAAAAAATCCCGTCATCCATCACCGAGAAGATGTTGAAGGAATATGCCCGTTTTCAGGAACAGCGGTTTAATTGATCAGGAAGTTTGAGCCACAGATGAACACGGATAGACACGGATTACGAATGGCTTGGAAGTACGATTTTCAAGGGAGAGTTGAACAAGCGTCCCGCTTGTTTTTGACAAGCGGGACGCTTACCCTACTCCCATGAAGGTGCGGGGATTTGAATGAGATGAGTGAAGTTTGTTGCATATGCGGGAAGGAGCTGCCGAACAGGTGGTCGGTGCAAAGCCAAAGGGGTTGTTTGTGCAATACGAACATAGTATGTATCGATTTTCTATACATACTATGTTCAAAATAAGGATATGAGTTTGAGGCTTAGGGAACAGATCGGGCGGGAAGAGTTTGACTATCCGACGCTGATGTCGGCGTTGTCGGGCTATGCGTCTCCACGTGCGCGGGCAACGGCACTGTTGCGCTCAGGCCAGATTGTGCGGGTGAAAAAGGGGCTGTATGTTTTCGGGGATGCGTATCGGAAGGAACCGTATTGCCGGGAACTTTTGGCGAATCTGATCTTTGGGCCGTCGTTTTTGTCGCTGGAATATGCGCTGGGCTATTACGGCCTGATTCCCGAGCGAGTGGAGGCGTTGACGTCGGTGACGACCAACCGTGCAAAGCGGTTTGAGACGCCCGTGGGGCTGTTTGTCTATCGTCCCACGCCGAGCCTGTCGGTGGGGATGGAGCGGATCGAACATGGCGACATCGCTTTCCTAATGGCTGTTCCCGAGCGGGCACTGGCGGATCTAATCCGGGATGACCGGCGTTCGGGAATCCGGACGCAGCAGGAAATGGAGCGTTATCTGGTTGAGGATCTGCGGGTGGAGTCCACGGCTGTTGGGTCGATGGATACCGGGCTGATGGAGGAGCTGGCGGGAGCGTTGCAGTCGCGGAAGGTGGCGGTTTGTGCGGCGCTGATCCGAAGTTTGAGGAGGCGGGGGTGAACCGGGCGGTTAGCGATATGCTGGAGCGCTATGCATGCCAGAGTCAGGGCGATTATGAAAACGCGCTACGGGAGATTTTTCAGGAGCTGGCGTTGCTGGGGCTCTGGCGCGGCAGATTTTTCGAGCATGCGGCGTTCTATGGCGGAACGGCGCTGCGCATTCTGCATGGACTGGATCGCTTTTCCGAGGATATGGATTTTTCCCTATTGGCTCCTGATGTCGATTTTGATTTTTCACCCTACTGCGCGTATGTCGAAAAGGAGTTGTCGGCGTGGGGCTTCCCTGTGACGGTCGAGGTGAAGTACAAGACGGAGGACTCGGCCATTGAGTCGGCGTTCCTGAAAGCGGAAACCCTGAAGCAGATGATGGTGGTCGAAGCTCCGGCGGATGTGCTGGGCGGACTGCATCGCAATCAGGTGCTCAAAATAAAGGTAGAAGTGGATACCGATCCGCCGCCGGATTTCGAGACCGAGACAAAATTCCTGCTTCAGCCCATTCCGTTCGCGGTGCGTACCTATGCGCTCCCTTCCCTGTTCGCAGGCAAGATGCACGCCTTGCTGTTCAGAAAGTGGGGACGTCGGGTGAAGGGGCGCGACTGGTATGATCTCGTCTGGTATGTCGCTAAACAGGTTCCGCTTGACCTGCGGCACCTTTCAGCCCGTATGCGGCAGACAGGTCATTGGGATTCGCCGGAAACTATTCGAGAAGATGAATTCAGGATGCGGTTGGCGGAAAGCGTCCGGGATCTGGATGTGGCGGCCGCCCGGGCGGATGTGGAACCGTTCGTCAAATATCCGGACAGCGTGGCGGTCTGGTCGGCGGAGTTTTTCCAGCAGGTGGCGGAAAGGGTTGCTGTGAAATGAAGCAAGAGTGAAAAGTGGCGAGTTATAAGAATTGAATGCACGGAAAACAGATGGCTGATAAATACGATCCATTAGATGATGAAAAAACGATGATGAATCTGAACGATTCTGATTTGAGTATGGGAGATGCGAATACGGTTGGCAGTACCCGCCGAGCCGGTGATTTGTCGATGGGCGACATACAGACGATGGCAGGCGGGACGCCTGCGGTACAGCAGGATGCCGGTTTCGAAGGGAAGGCACTTTCAGAGCGTTATGAAATTATTGAAGAAATAGGGCGCGGTGGTTTTGCGGTTGTTTATAAAGCGAGGGATAAACGCCTGCGGCGTGATGTGGTGGTTAAACGCCTCCACTTTGAGCAGGCCGGAATGGATGATGAAATTATCCGTAAGCGGTTCGAGCACGAAGCTCATGCCATCGCCGCATTGAACCATCAAAATATTGTTCAGGTTTATGACTATGACCGGGATGCTGAAGGGCATTACATCGTCATGGAATATGTTTCCGGCGGGTCGCTGAAAGATTTGCTGAAACAAAAGGGTAATCTGGAAGTCAAAGAGGCGGTTCGGATTGTTAAGGCGATTTGTGGCGGGCTGGCGTTTGCTCATCGGAAAAACCTGATTCACCGCGATATTAAGCCTGCCAACATTTTGTTGGCCGGTGATACGGGATACAGGATGCGGGATGCAGGAGGGAAAAGTTCCGGATCTCGAACCTCGAATCTCGAATCAATTATCCCCAAAATTGCCGACTTTGGTTTGGCGCGATCCGGTTTTGAAACCGGAATGAGCATGAGCTTGTCGATGAGCGGAACGGGAATGGGTACGCCCTATTATATGCCGCCGGAACAGCGTGAAGATGCAAAAAACGTCAATCACACCGCCGATATCTATGCCGTCGGCAAGACTCTCTACCAACTGGTAACCGGCGACATCCCCGATAATGTCGATCCTGACCTGATTCCTCCGCCGCCGGAACTGGCCAAAATCATCTTTAAATGCGTCAAGACCCGCCCGGAAGACCGATACTTTTCCATGGAAGAACTGGTGAAAGCCCTTGAGGGACTTTCAGGCACTAGGCAAGAGGCATTAGGCACTGGGAATTCAAACTCCCAGCCGCAAACTTCAAACCCTTGCCCAAAGTGCGGGCGGGGCTGTTCTGATATGGAAATGTTCTGCGCTGGGTGCGGAGAAGATTTGGGTAAAGCCTGTCCCGAATGCGGACAGAAAAACTCCATGTTCCGGAAGTTCTGCAACAGTTGCGGAACCGATACGGAAGGGTTCGGAACGGTTAAAGAGTTGGATCGGCAAATCGGAAAACTGGAAATGGCGAAGGATTGGGAGGGGATTGTGGCCGCCGCCGGCCGCGTTCCCGAAAACAGCCGTCTGGGCGAAAAGGGCAAAAAGCTGCAAGGCGGGATCGATGCGGCGAAAGGGCGGGCGCAGAAAAGCCTGGCGGAAATCGTGCGGTTGGAGAAAGCTATTGTGGAGTGCGCAGGCTCGGCTGCGCTTTTAAACACGCCAGAGGGGGAAGGAAAGCACGATCCAGCTCGTGCACTTCAAAGCCTGCGGCAACTTCTTGAGAACCTTAAAGCTCTTGATGAGTTGAAGCCGCTTTCCGACCCCCAGAAAAGAACGGAGCAAGAGGCGCGGGACAAAGTCACCCGTCTGGAAGCCGCAGAGGCAAAAAAGGAGAAAGAGGAGAGAGGCGGCTACGCAGCGAAAAATAGAGAGCAGGAGAAAGCGATTTAAAAGGGTCTCGATCTCCATTCCATTGCTTGTCGCTTTGCTTGTTGCAGGATTCGAATCGTGGATCACTTTGGATCAATGGCGATTCAGGTCCTCGGAGGAGTGGAAAGCGGCGAGGGAAGCACAAAAGCCGTTGTTGGAATCCATGGGCATTAAGACCGTTGATCTGGGTGAAGGGGTCAAAATGGACATCATGCCAATCCCTGCTGGTAGTTTTCAGATGGGCTCGAACGACGGGGCCTCGGACGAAAAGCCGGTGCATAAAGTGATTTT
>QKFE01000136.1 GCA_003252225.1 Kiritimatiellales bacterium
CCGTTTGCGGCACAATCGCTTCGTCAGTTACTGTCTTTCTGTGTAACATCCGTTCTGCTGGAAACGGTCGCGTCAAAATGAAGGGACTTCCAAAATGAAAGCATGGGTTCGCAGAACAGCGGTAATTATCAGCTGCTGCTTGGGTTTTCCCCCGGAATTGTTCGGGTCTGTTTTGGAGTCGTTCATCACAGCAGGCGATGTAAGCGAAACATTGTGCAGCTATACGACGGAATCGCCGCGGCAAATGGCCGCAACTCCGGGAGGCAGCGGGCTGACATGGGGAGGCTATTCGCAGGCGTCTGTGAACAACTGGACGGCGAATATCGGTGTACAAGGTTCGAACAAACGGTTCATTATTTACGCTGTCAGCAACCAGCATCAAAAAAGCGGCAACTTTAACGGGACTTATATTTACACCATTTTCAATACCTCCGGCGGAATAACGCCGGAGGTAGCGGTTAATCTGGATCAAATACAGGCATATATTGATGCGGCCGCGCCGGGCCAGCAGCTGCGCTGGCTGCTGCGCGACGGATCGGGGCAGTGGTTTATATCGGGCATTACAGTAATCGCCACGACGGATATCTGGTACGGGATTTCTCCCGAAACGATGAGCTGGCTGCGCGTTAACACAGCGGCGGAAACGGATATGAACCAAATGGATGCCGATGCAAAAACGCCGATTTCCGATCCTGCAACGCTCGCTTCGCAGACGCCGGATTTTACGCAGATCACCGGCGGGGGAATTTATATTGAACAGGGCGCGGTCGGCAGCGACAGCAGTGCATTTATTCTGAACGACATTAACTGGATATCCGAACCGGAACCGACTGATCTGTATATTTCGACCGACGGAAATGATGCCAATTCGGGAACGGAAGCTTCACCCTTTGCAACGCTGGAAGGGGCGCGCGACGCCATCCGCGCCGGAGGTCTTTCGGCAAACGGGGTGAATGTTTATTTGCGGGGAGGTTCGTATCGGCTTAATTCAACATTCTCACTGACCAGTCAGGATTCCGGAGTTGAGGGACATCCGATTGTTTATCGGGCCTATCCGGGCGAAGAGGTTATTCTTCACGGCGCGGACGTATTGAGTTCCGGTGATTTTGTGCCGGTTACCGATCCCGCTGTATTGGCGCGGCTGCCGCAGTCCGCCGCCGACCGGGTTTTGGAGTGCGACTTAGCTGCGCTCGGCATCACCGATTATGGCCAATTGACGCAAGCCAGCGACCATGATGTTTCTCCGGCGGAGCTGTATTTTAATGAACGGCCGATGACGCTGGCGCAGTGGCCGAATGAAGGCTTCACCCTTTCGGGCGATAAAATACGCATCGGAACCACGGATCCGCTGGTGGGTTCCATTTTTGAATATACGGATGAACGCATCGAAACGTGGAGTTCGTATGCCGATGTTTGGGTCGGCGGAAACTGGGCGGTTGAAACATTCGACTCGATGGAGATCCTTTCGGTGGATACCGGCGCAAACACGATTGAAACGGTCCAGCCGCCGATCACCTGGGGGAGTCCCCGTCTGGAAAGCAACCGCCGTATGTTCTATTTCAACGTGCTCGATGAGCTGGATCTGCCGACCGAATATTACATCGACCGCACGGCGGGTAAGCTCTATTTCTATCCGCCGGATTTCATGGACGGCTCCAACATACAGCTTTCGATGCTGGCGGACGAACTGATCAATTTAAACCAGACAAGCCATATTCAATTCAAAAACCTGATCTTTGAAGCCGCGCGGCACCGGGCCATCGGAACCTCCCGCGCATCCAATATTGAAGTTTACGGCTGCACGTTCCGGAACCTCGGCAAAAACGCGGTCACCTGCTGGCTGGGTGAAAACATACGGATCGACAGCTGTGACTTTTATGAGACCGGCGACGGCGGCATACGAACCTTCGGCGGAGACCGCGAGACGCTGACGCCCGGCAATCATGAAGTCGAAAACTGCCATTTTTACAACTCCGCCCGGCTGACAAAAACCGAAGCCTGGCCGGTACGGATGGAACGGGTCGGCCACAAAGCCCGGCACTGCCTCAACCACGGAAACTGGCGCGGCGGATTTTCATTTCCGGGCAATGATCATCTGTATGAATACAACGAGATCAACAACATCATGAAAAACTCAAACGATACCTCCGGTATCGGTTCCGGGTTTGACTGGACGGGTTCGGGCACGCATATCCGCTATAACTTTATCCACAACTATCACGGCGTACCGTCGCACTCCATCATCGCGGTGGGCGTCTATGTCGATGACGGCCTGAGCGGAAATCATGTTTATCAGAATGTGTTTTACGACATTGATCAGGCCTTCTTTTCGCATGGCGGCCGCGCCACAGTGGTGGACAATAACCTGATGATTGATTGCGACCGTTCCATGGTATTTATGGATCCGTCGCTCGTCACTTGGTGGGGCAGCCGCTTCACCACGCTGACCCAAAAAATGAATGACCTGTATAATCTGGATGCGCCGACGGTGGAGGCGCTTTATGAAAGCCGGTATCCGCACTTAATAAATATTCAGGCTGATCTCGCCGCCCATGCCGCCGATCCGGAAAACATCGAATACCAGTATCCGAAGGATAATGTCGGCACAAAAAATCTGCTCTACAATTCCGGCGCGCCCGAAATACCGGTCAACGCGCTGACCTACGGAACGTTCAGCAACAATTATGAAATGGCCGCCGGTGAAGACGCGGGCTTTATCGACCCGGACACGCTGAACTTCGGGCTGGAAACAAACTCGCCGCTATTTTCGCTGATCCCCGGATTTCAGGATATTCCGTTCGATCAGATCGGTCTGTATACCAACGAATACCGGGCGGTATTCCCTTCGCTGGGCGATTTCAAACTTTTCCTCCCGGCGGACGCCGCGCCCATCGACGGCAATCCGGTTGAGTTTGCGTGGGAAAGCTGCCCGTTTGCCGATGAATACCTGCTCGAAATCGCGACCGATCCGGACTTTGCCGGTGTTGTTTTCGCCACAAACAAAGAGGACATGTGCTACTCCTTTGTTTCCGTCACCGTTGCCGGGCTTTCAGCCAGCCAACCCTATTACTGGCGGGTCAAGGCCTCCACCAATTCCCGTTCGATGAATCTGGCGGAAAAAAATCAGGCGGGTCCGGCCTATTATATTCTGAACGGAACCCGCTATCCGGATTTCCGCCTAACCGCAGAAACTCCGGCGTCGTTCGGATTGGAAATGGAGAACCTCTCCCCGTTTGCCGGGTATCAGGTTGAACAGTCCACCAACCTGCTTTCAGCGTGGAAGCCGCTAACCAACTTTATCGCCCCATTGGCAGGGCAGTTCTCGGTCGGTAGCATCAGCAACAACCCGCCCGCGATGTTTTTCCGTTTAACAAAATAGGGGGATATTTATCACGTCTTGACAGGATAAAGGGAACCGTAGACCCATCGGTGAATTCCGTCTGTTCGAACTGAAAAATGCGGGGTTGCAATCCCAAGCCTCCGTGGTATAAAAAATATACCATGATTTTTGAATTCGATCCCCAAAAGAGCGAGAGAAACAAGGAAAAGCACGGTCTCGATTTTATTGAAGCCCAGGCGTTGTGGGATGACCCGGATTTACTGGAGATCCCAGCCCGAACAGAAGATGAACCAAGGTTCTTAATTATTGGAAAAATGAAAAAGAAGCACTGGTCGGGAGTGATCGCCTACCGAGGTGAAAATATCAGAATAATTTCTGTGCGCAGATCACGTGCAGAGGAGGTTGAGTTTTATGAAGGCTAAAGATTTCGATAGTAAATTTGAATCAGGAGAGGACATCACCAAATACCTGAACCTCTCTAAAGCAAGACGTCCTGAACAGGAACAAAAAAGAGTCAATGTTGATTTTCCTCTCTGGATGATCCATTCGCTCGATAAAGAAGCAAAACGTTTGGGTGTTCCCAGACAATCGTTAATCAAAGTTTTAGTTGCTGAACACATTCAAAACGCAACTGTATAAACCTGTTCGAACCAGCGGGTTGAGGCTGACCGCGGCAGTCCCTGATAAAGCTCAGTCAAGCCGGGTGATATAAACATAGTAGGCGCCGCGCTCGGTTCCGTTTTCGTCGATAAACCAGGTTTGGAGGCGGTGGATGCCGGGTTCGAGCTGGAAGGTAAATTTGGCGCAGATGTCGGTTTCTGCAACGGGGCAGGTCTGTTCGGATTCTCCGATTTTGATTTTTGCGGTGCGGACGGGAATCGCTTCGCCGGGGACAAAGTCATCGACAAAGGGTTTGTTTTTTCGCGGCGGAATCGGTGCGCAGATCGATGCGCTGGTCTCTTCCGGCCAGCGATGCAGGCGGATTTCGTAGGCGCCTGCTTTAACGACGTTGATGGGCCAGTAGCCGTTATCGACCAAGCCGGGCCGGACGTGCCATTGATTATACAGCCCCTTTTCGCCGTGCCACGCGTGGCAGGTGATTGGAACCGGGTTCTGTTCGCCGCCGACAAAAATAGGGCTGACATCGTCGAAGCGGTTGGAAATGTGGTTCCACCATTGGTCGTATTCGGCGAGCAGCTGTTCGACAACTTCGGGGTATTTTTCCGAGACATCGTTTTCCTGTCCGGGGTCTTCTTTTGCTTTGAAGAGTTCGAGTTTTCCGGGGCCCCATTCGGTGGTTTGGGCAAGCCGCCATTCGGGGGTGATGACTTCGTAGTCTTTGCCTTTTTGCGGGTTATCGCGCTGCTGGTTATGCACACAAAGCACGCGCGGTGTTTCGTGATCGGCTTTTTGTTTTTTGAGTAGCGGGGTTAAATCCTGTCCGTCGAGCTCGGGCCCATTCGATTCGAGTCCGCAGAGTGTTTTCAGGGTGGGGAGCAGGTCGAGGTGTGCGGTTAAGGCGTTGATATCGTATCCGCCGGCGATTTCACCCT
>QKFE01000192.1 GCA_003252225.1 Kiritimatiellales bacterium
GGCGATTTTTTCGGTCGGCAGGAAACCCGTCCGATGATTCTCGACTGCAACAAACTTGATGTTGATGTTCAGCCGATTCCGACCGCCGGGCGGCCGGAAAGTTTTACCGGCGGTGTCGGAATTTTTGACTTTGATGTTTCCGTCGGGCCGAAAAAGGTCAAAGCCGGTGAACCGATTACGGTGAAAATGCGGATCGCCGGAAACGGCAATATTGAAAAGATCACGCCGCCGCTTATTAAAGACGATCACCATTTCAAGCTGTACGATGCGCGCACCCTGCCGGCCTCCAGCCCGAATGAAGTGATTTTTGAACAGGTCATCATTCCGAAATCGGACGAAGTCAAAGCGGTTCCGGAAATCGCCTTTTCCTATTTCAACTCAAAGACCGCCGATTTCCGCACTATCAGACAGGGCCCTTTCCCGGTTGAAATCGAAGCGGTTCCACAGCAGACCGCGCAGGTAATCGCCGCGACGCCGAACGCCGTTTTACAGGAAACCAAAGTGCTGGGACGCGATATTGTTTATCTGAAACCGCTGCCGGAAAAATGGAAGTATGCCGGTGATGCCGGGTGGTATCATTCCCTGCCCGCGCAAATACTCCTCATTTCACCGGCCGCGCTGCTTGCGTTAATCGGCGGCAGTCTGGCCCGCCGCAGACGGCTTGAAAACAACGTCGCGCTCGCACGGCGTCAAAAAGCACCGAAGGCTTCGCGCAAACATGTGCAACGGGCCGAACAGGCGTTAAAAAAACAGGATGAAGCGGCGTTTTATCAGGCGGCCTGGGATGCACTGGCAGACTATTTCGGCCACCGGCTGAACCTTCCGCCAGGCGATGTCAGCCTACCGGTTGTTTTATCCCGCCTTCCGAAAGAACACGAAGCCATTGAGACCCTGTTCAGCACCATCGAACAGCGCCGCTACGGACTCGGTTCCGGAGCCGAACCGGCGAAAGAAGAGATGAAGCAGATGCTGAAATTGCTTACGTCAACCCTGAGCAAGTGCGAGAGAATGAAGCTATGAAACGCACCGTATTAACCATCCTTTTTGCGGCCCTGCTCTGCGGCCCGGTTTTTGCCGACGAAGAAACCTTTATAAAAGCCCAGATGGAATACGACGCAGGCCGTTATGCGGAAGCCGCGGCGCTGTATAACGGGCTGCTGAGCAACGGGGTTGTAAATGCAGAAGTGCATTACAATCTGGCTAACGCCTATTTTAAAAGCAGCGACCTGCCCCGTGCGGTTTGGCATTACCGGAAAGCCTGGTATCAATCGCCGCGCGATCCGGACATTAAGGCCAACCTCCATTTTGCACTGAATGCAGCCGGAGCGGTCGATCCCGCCCCCGGCTTTCTCGAAAAGGCATTGACCGCCCTTTCCGAAACCGAGTGGATTATGGCGGCGGTTGCCGGATATATCGGCCTGTGTATCCTCCAGCTGCTCGCCATGCTGATCCGTCCGGCGCGGAAAAGCCTGCATAAAGCCAGCCTGATTCCGGTTGCCGTGATTCTTATCGCCACGGGCGGCTGGCGGCAATGGCGGCAGATGAAACAACACCCCGAATGGGTGGTGGTTAAAACCGATGCAACCGCCCTGTACGGCCCGGTGGAAGGAAGCACAGCCTATTACAAACTCCCGCTGGGCGCCCTCGCCCGGCAGCGGCAGTCCGATGCAAAAGGCTGGATTGAAGTGGAATATGACGGAAAGCGCGGATGGCTCAAACAGGAGTACATTAACCGTGTTTCTCCTTGAATTTTAAAGGCGGTTAACGTCTACTCTCAACTCTTCTATGAAAAAATCAAAAGGTCCATTCAATCCTCACGCCCTGCTTTGGTGGGTAGCGATTCTCGCGCTGGCCGTCACCGGGGTTCTGTATTTCATGCTGGGCACTCAGGCCGAAATTGATGTGGCCATCCGCCAGCGCCGTTTGATCTTTCCGCTGATCGGAATCGTCATTGCCGGCGTATGCCTGATTGCCGGAACGGCCGGCCGCTGGTTTTACCCCAAATAAGCCCCGGAGATTCACGTGAAGGCCGATCTGGAATGGGTTGAAAAATTAGAAAACCGCGTCAAACGCACTGTCCGGATCACTTTCGAAGGTCACGACAAAATCAAGTGGCAGTTCAAACGTTCGGACGAAGAGTTCTGGGATTACGACACCCCGCCCTCCGCTGATGACTGGGAAGCACTCGAAGAGAAAATCGACGCACTTTACCACCGCCGCCGCCAGCCCTACAAACACGTTGAACTGGTGAAGAAACTCCGAAAGGAAGCAGCGCAAAACTGATGGAATTCGAAATCAAAGAAGAGTACATCGAACTGTGCAAACTGCTAAAAGCCGCCAACCTCGTGATGTCCGGCGGCGAAGGCAAAGAGGTCGTTGCGCAGGGGCTGGTTTTGGTGGATGGCGAGCTGGAGCTGCGAAAGCGGTGCAAAATCCGTCCCGGCCAAACCGTGGAATTCGAAGGCGAACAAATCCGCGTGATTCAAGGCTGAGCGCAAAAGAAAACCCTGCCGAAAATGACAGGGTTTCCGCAAAATACACCGCCTTTTATTTGAGGTGGGTTTTCAGTCCTTTGCCGATGGAATAGACCTCAAAGCCCATTTCAAACAGCGCGTTGTGGTCGAGCATATTTCGCCCGTCGAACAGGAAGGCCGGTTTCTGCATCGAATCATAAATACGCTTGTAATCGAGCCCTTTATAAAGCTTCCAGTCGGTTAAAACCGCAACGGCGTGGGCGCCTGCGGTCGCTTTATAGGGATCCTCTTCAAACTCAATCTGATCCGCCAGTTCGGGCATTTCGAGTTTGGCGTTTTCCATGGCCTGCGGGTCGGAAATCACAATGGTTGCGTGTTCATCGGCCAATTTCCGGCAGACTTTAATGGCCGGGCTTTCGCGGGTGTCGCCAGTATCGGCTTTGAATGCGAAGCCGAGCACGGCAATCCGTTTATTTGCAATGGTGTTGAACATCGTGTGAAGCATTGTGCTGACAAAGCGGGCTTCCTGATATTCGTTCATAATGACGACCTGCCGCCAGTAATCAGCCGGCACTTTCAGACCGTAGGTTTCGCAGAGGTAAACGAGGTTTAAAATGTCTTTTTTAAAACACGAACCGCCGAATCCAATGGACGCTTTCAGGAATTTCGGCCCGATGCGGCTGTCGGTTCCGATGGCGTGGGCGACTTCGCCGACGTCGGCTTCGGTCGCTTCGCACAGGGCGGAAATGGCGTTGATGGAACTGACGCGCTGGGCGAGAAATGCGTTTGCCGTCAGTTTCGAAAGCTCGGACGACCAGACATTGGTGGTTAGAATCCGGTCGCGCGGAATCCACGTTGCATAAATATCGACCAGTTTCTGCAGCGCCTTTTTCCCGCTTTCCGTTTCGCGGCCGCCGATTAAAACACGGTCCGGTTTTTCGAGGTCTTCAATTGCGGTTCCTTCTGCAAGGAATTCGGGATTGGAAAGCACTTCAAAATGAACCGGATTATCGCCCGCATGGAGAACGCGCTCCATCGCCTCGGCGGTACGGACGGGCAGCGTGCTTTTTTCAACGATGATTTTGTCGGAGGTGGAAACCTCTTTGATACGGCGGGCGCAGAGTTCCCAATATTGCAGGTCGGACGCGCATCCGGCGCCTTCGCCGAAGGTTTTGGTCGGCGTATTCACGCTCACAAAAACAATATCGGCTTCGCGGATTCCGTCATCGACATCGGTTGAAAAAAAGAGGTTGCGTCCGCGCGCTTCCTTCACCACTTCGAGCAGGCCGGGTTCATAAATCGGCAGTTCATCACTCTGCCACGCCGCGATCCGCGCCGCATTAATATCGACCACATTCACCTGAACGTCCGGACATTTCTTCGCAATCATGGCCATCGTCGGCCCGCCGACATATCCGGCCCCGATACAACAGATTTTCGTCATGCTTTCTTTCTCCATTTTAAATTCCCAGATTGCTGAGCGACGTCATCACGTGGTTAATCAGTTCGGTGATGCGCGGATGTTCGACTTCAAACTCTTCGGCTTCGCGCTGCAGCAGCTCAGCAAAATCTTTCACTGCGTCGGGCGTATAGCGCTCAATTCCCTCTTTGGCCTGTTCGAGTTTTTCCTCAAAAACACCGGTTTCTTTCGGGGTCTGTTCCAGTTCGGTTTTTAACTCGCCGATTCGTTTTTGAACTTCTTTATGCGGCATAACGCGCCCTTTCCGGATTCTATACCTGAGCGGTGCAATATGGGGAATTTCGTGCTGTCCGGCGAGTCTTTTAAATGGGTTTTAACCAAAAAATCAGCTTATGTTTTCCTTACAATACACTGATAAATACCGACCAAATCATCCGCGATTCGTTCCCATCCAAACTTTTCCCGCACAACCAAACCAGCACGATTTACCAATTCACCCCGCAATTCAGCACTTTCAACCAGCGCGCCCATTTTCAGCTTCAGATCCTCCGGATCGCCCGGTTCCGCGAATAAAACCGTCTCCCGGTCAACCGCAAAACCGGCCACTCCCCCCACCCGGTTCGCAATGACCGGTATTCCGGCAGCCCAGGCCTCCAGCACCACAATTCCGAACGGCTCGTGCAGCGAAGGCAGCACAAAAAAATCGGCGGCTTTATAGGCGGAAGGCAGCAGCGAATCGTCCGGTCTTAACCCTTCGATCACCGTGACGCGGTTCTGCAAATGAAAGGCGGCGATTTTCTGCCTCACTTTTTCCCCGTAGGCTTCGACGGTTACCGCCCCAATTAAAACAAGCCGGTATTCCGGCCGCGATGCAGCAAAGCGGGCAAAGGCGTCAACCAGATCGAGCTGATTTTTCTGATAATCGATGCGCGACACACACAGCACAATTTTCTCCGACTCCCCGATATTGAAAGCCGCCCGGAAA
>QKFE01000306.1 GCA_003252225.1 Kiritimatiellales bacterium
AGGACGGACACGGGATTGTGATGGCGCTGACCATTCCGAATCTCGTTGCGTATGATCCGGCTTACGCCTACGAACTGGCGCTGATTATTAAAGACGGAATCCGCCGCATGTATATCGATGACGAGCAGATTTTCTACTACATCACGCTGATGAACGATAACTACGAACAGCCCGCGATGCCCGAAGGCTGCGAAGAGGGCATTCTGAGGGGAATGTATAAATTCCGCTCAACCGGAAACGCGCAGGCGCAGATTCTCGGATCGGGCGCAATCCTGCCGCAGGCGGTGAAAGCAGCCGACCTGCTGAAAGAAAAGTATGGCGTTGAAACCAACGTCTGGTCGGTGACCAGTTATAAAAACCTGATCAACGATGCGCTGGATGCCGAACGCGAAACGGTGCGAAACGGAAATGAAAAGAATGCATACATCACCGAATGCCTCGAACCGGAAAACGGGCCGGTGGTGGCCGCTTCCGATTATATGAAATTGCTTCCGGCGGCGCTTTCGAAGGCGGTTCCGGGCGGTATTATTTCGCTGGGCACCGACGGTTTCGGGCGCAGTGACGGACGCCGCGCGCTGCGCAGACATTTTGAAGTGGACGCGGATGCGATTGCCTTCACTGTACTTTCGGCTCTCGCGGCGAAGGGCGAATTTGACGCGAAGAAGCTCGCAAAGGCCCGCAAGGAACTGGGCATCGAATCCGGCAAACCGAATCCTGTAGGAGAATAAAAATGGCACTCGAATTTAAACTGCCCGAACTGGGTGAAAATATTGAAGGCGGCGACGTCGTAAATGTGCTTGTCGGCGTGGGCGATGTCGTAACGGAAGGACAGCCGCTGCTCGAAATCGAAGCCGGAAAAGCCAGTATGGAAATTCCGTCGCCGGCCGCCGGAACCGTTTCCGCCGTACACGTTTCGCAGGGCGACACGGTGAAAGTCGGTCAACTGGCTTTCACGATAGAAGCAGGTGACGCCGCCGAAAATGCCCAACCGGAACCGGTGGAGAAAAAAGAAGAAAAACCGGCGGAAAGCCGCGAACCGGAACAGCCCGTAGTGGTTGCCCCG
Source organism: Kiritimatiellales bacterium (assembly GCA_003252225.1). GTDB lineage: Bacteria > Verrucomicrobiota > Kiritimatiellia > Kiritimatiellales > Pontiellaceae > Pontiella. The sequence continues at coordinate 1,064 of QKFE01000306.1, forward strand.
CCGCCCAAAAAACCGGAACCGACTCCGCAGCCGGTCGCTCCGCCTGCTCCCGTTCCGCCGCCCGCGCCGACCCCGACGGATAAAGCGGTTTCGGCTGCCCCGAATGTACGCCGTCTGGCCCGCGAACTGGGCATCGATATTCACTCCGTCCAGCCTTCAACGGACGGCGGACGGATCAGTATGGAAGATGTGAAGGCGCACGCGAAAACCATGATTGAAAACGGCGGCGGACGCCGAACCGGAAAACAGGGCGCAGTCCGCGTCGAAAAAATGTCGGCCATTCGCAAAGCGACCATGAACCATATGGCGCACTGCTGGGCAACCATCCCGCACGTCACGCAGCAGGATTGGGCGGATATTACCCATCTCGACGAACTGCGAAAAACGTTCGGTAAAAAAGCCGAAGCGGTCGGCGCAAAACTGACGGTTACGGCGATTTTGGTGAAAGTGGTCGCTTCTGCGCTGAAAGCCTTCCCGAATTTCAATTGCAGTATCGATCCGGAAAAGGGCGAAATCATTTACAAGGATTTTTACAACGTCGGCATTGCGGTCGATACCGATAAAGGTTTGATGGTTCCGGTCATTCGCGACGCCGATCAGAAAAATATGATTGAGCTGTCGCAGGATCTCGGTGCCATCGCCGCCAAAGCACGCGCCGGACAAATCAGTTTGGATGATCTAAAAGGCGGAACCTTCACCATTTCCAATCTCGGCGGAATCGGCGGAACCTTTTTCACCCCGATCGTTAATTCGCCCGAAGTGGCCATTCTCGGCGTCGGTCGCGCCGTGAACGAAAACGGCCGGTTGAAAATGCCGCTGTCGCTTTCGTACGACCATCGCATCATCGACGGCGCCGACGGCGCGCGATTTATCCGCTGGATCGTCGAAGCCCTCGAAGAGCCGCTGCTCCTTTCTTTAGAAGGATGAAAATGTAAAACCACGAATTCATCTAATTATCACGAATCATATTAACCTCTATTCGTGGTGATTCGATTAATTCGTGGTAAATCAGGAAAATGGCACGAAGAACACGAAGCTTTGAGTCCTTCGTGTCTTTGTGTTTAAAATACGGGCATGAATTTAAACGCGGCCATTTCTGATTCCGAGATCACCGTGCTGGATTTTGAAACAACCGGCACGGTGCGAGGTTTTCAGAATGAACCGTGGCAGATCGGGATGGTCACCCTGAAAAACGGACGGGTTGATCCGGACTCCCTGTTTGAAGGCCTGCTGAAGGTCGATCCGAACCGTCCGTTTAATCCGCACGCGCCGGGACGCCACGCTTTTTTACGGAATGAAATCGCCGCCGCGCCGACCCCGCAGGAATTGTGGCCCCGTATCCGCGCGCGGTTAACCGCTTTTCCGCTCTGTGCACACAACGTTGCGACGGAAAAAAAGTTTACCCGTTTGATGGCACCGATGCACCGATTCGGCGTTTGGATCGATACCCTGAAAATTGCCCGCAAAGTCTGGCCGGGCTGCGCATCGTATGCCCTCGATGATCTGGTTGTAATGCTCGACCTTAAAAACAAAGCCGATCAAATCTGTCCCGGCAAAGAAGCACACGACGCGCTCTACGATTCCGTCGCTTCCGCCCTGCTGCTCGAACACCTGATTGACCAGCCGGGGTGGGGCGGTGTGACGGTTGGTGAATTGTCGGTAATGTAAGCTGAGCAACGTAGACGCGACGCCCTCGTTGCGTTTTTACAGAACCGCCAAGATGGCGGCGATACGGCGTACCGCCCGCATCCTGCGGGCTTCCCAACGCGACGAGGGCGTCGCGTCTACGTTTTAACTCAGCAGCATCTTCTCGGTGGTTTCCCAGTCGATGCACTGATCGGTGATGGAAAGGCCGTATTCGAGATTGCCGGTAATTTTCTGGTGGCCCTCTTTAATGAAGCTTTCAACCATCACGCCGGTAATCGGGCAGTTTTCTTTTTCGCGCTGGGCGGTAATGCTTTCCCAAACTTTGACCTGATTGCGGGCAATCTTGCTGGCATTGGCGTGCGAGCAGTCAACCATCAGCGACTTTTCCAGACCGGCCTCTTCCAGTTTGCAGGCGGCGTACGTGACTTCCGGATACTGGAAATTGGGCCCTTTTCCGCCGCGCAGCACCAAATGCGTGTTCGGATTGCCGGTGGTTTTCACAACCGCTGTGTGCCCGTCCTGATCAATACCGAGAAAACTGTGCGGATGCCCGGCCGATTCGATGGCGTTGATGGCGATTTCAATGTTGCCGTCGGTGGCGTTTTTGAACCCGACCGGCATCGAAAGGCCGCTGGCCATTTCGCGGTGGGTTTGCGATTCAGTGGTACGCGCGCCGATGGCCGACCAGCTGATTAAATCGGCGGTATATTGCGGTACAATCGGGTCAAGAAATTCGGTGGCAATCGGCAGGCCCAGCCCGGCAATATCGAGCAGCAGTTTGCGCGCGGTGCGCAGGCCGTATTCCATATCGCACGAATCATCCAGATGCGGGTCGTTGATGAATCCTTTCCAGCCGACGGTGGTGCGCGGCTTTTCAAAATAGACGCGCATCACGATGAAATAACGCTCTTTCACCTGTTCGGCGATTTCGGCGAGCCGTTTGGCATAATCGAGCGCCGCCGCCGGATCGTGGATGGAGCAGGGGCCGATTACCACCAGCAGGCGGTCATCGCGCAGGTGAATAATATCGCGAACGGTCTGGCGGTCGGCGGTCACCTTTCGCTTCAGTTCATCGCCCAGCGGAAGCTCCTTTTTCAGTACCGCCGGGGTGACCAGTTTTTTAAGCTCCGCGATCCGCAGATTTTCGGTTAAATGGATTTCGTTTGTCATAATGCGGGGGAATTAATCACAGAATCGGGCGCATTGAAAGTGCAGGGAGGCAAAAAGAAAAGGCGCGGGAAACCGCGCCTTTTTATTAACCCCGGAAGATCGGGGCCGGTTGGAACCTTTTTGGAATCAGAAGTAATAATTTACGCCGAAGGAGACATAGGTTCCGCCGAATGCGGTGTCATAGTCGCCGGTTGTGGTTCCTGCTGCGTTTTTATTTTCATCATTCCGGCCTTCGAAATTATAGCCGATTTCAAAATTGAAACCGATTTCGGGCAGTTCGGTGAACCGGAATTCTGTGCCGGCAAGAAAGCCGAGCATGAAGGACGCATCTTCCTCTTCACCGTTACCGGTTGCGGCGTTTTTTGTTTCGGTTTGGTAATAGCCAAGACCGACCAGTCCGCCGATGTAGAAGTCGGAGTTTTTCCGTTCAATCAGGCTCCACATAAATTTGCCTTGCAGGGCAAATACTGAAGTTGTGGTTTCTGCTGTACTGCCGGCCATCTGATCTTCGCCGTTCGAAGACGCTTGCGAAATCACGATTGCGCCGCCGATGGGCTGGGGGGCAAAACGGATGCTGATGCCGTTGTGATAGCCGAAGCTGTTGTTCATGCCCTGGTAGCCGATTCCGAAGAAACCGACTTTATCTTCGTCAGCGGTCTCTTTTTTTACATCCTTCTTTTCCTCCGCCTGAGCGCAGACCGCCGTCAGCGCTGTCAAGATGGAGATACAGAGCAGTTTTTTCATTCTTTCATCCTCCTGTTCAGTTTCTTTTCCCCGATCCGGCCGCAGGCCCCCGAATGAATCGTGAAATATGCCCCAACCGGTTGCTGGCTATTAAACTCCTGAAAAAAGAATGAACAAGGAATTTTTTAGGGAAGATTGGAGGGCTTTTTATTCTTTGGGCGCGGATTGTTCGGTTGTTTTGGCTTGAACAATTCTTTCCTGCCGGTCGCGCAGAATTTCCTTGTTGGTCCAGACGCCGTGCGGGTCGCGGTA
>QKFE01000203.1 GCA_003252225.1 Kiritimatiellales bacterium
GGATACGGGTGCGAAATTATCATTATTGATGACGGAATCGATTTTGCGCTGGTTGTTCTGCTGAACGGCAACCCGGTTGCCTTCCGCTCCCTGCACAGTCAGATTGACGACATGCATGTTGTCGATGAATTGGATTATGAAATCAGTTACACGCTGACCACGCTGGATACAGAATACGATGTGCCGGCTCCGAACAAACTGCACTATTGGAGCAGCAATGAAGTCCCCGCCGCACTGCGTCTCAAACTCGGCGAAAAAACCGGCCTGATTATTGAACACGATAACCTCTCCAGCCTGCCGCCGCTCTCCGAAGGCATTGCCGCCCGTTCACTCTATGTTAAAAGCCGGATCGAACTGATTCCTCAGGAATGGATTGACCTGCAGGTACGCAAAGCCCTCCGCAAAAAATTCACCCTCATTTCATCCTCCATTGCGGCGGTCTGGATTGCCGTTCTGCTGGTCTTCTTCGGTATTTATAAAACACGGGATATGGAACTGGCAAAAGTTCGCGGCCGGGCACAGGACATCGAACCCGCCGCCCGCGAAGCCCTGCAGAACCGCCGGAAACTTGAAGCGCTTAAAGTTTACACCGACCGATCGGACTCCTCCATTGAATGCCTCCGCGAAGTCCCCCTGCTGCTGCCGATCGGTGACATTGAATTTACCCGATACAACTATACGAAGGAAAAAGGCGTTACCCTCCACGGCTCGGCAGCAAACGACAGCATGGTGTACGACTATTTCAACACGCTGAAAAAATCCGGTCTATTTGAGTCGCTCAAAGACGAATCGGTCAGCACCAAGCCCGTCAAAGGGGTTCGCCGGGCCTTCTTCTCCGTTACACTCGTTTTGAACAGGGAGGAAAAATCATGAAAATCTCCCAACGCGAAATGTTCCTTGGAGTGATCACGTTAGCCGCTGTTCTGGGCGGATCAACGTGGTGGATCGTCAACGAAAAGATTGATGACTGGAAATCAAAGGCCAACGAAATCGAAAAACTCGAACAGCAGATTAACGTAAGTAAAAATGCCGTAAAAATGCAGGAAGCCTGGCTGGGCGACCTGCTCGAACTGCAAAAAGATCTCCGTGTTTTCGATACCGAACAGAAGTCGGTTTCTCCGGATCTGATGACGGCCATTAAAGTCATTTCCAGCAAACATGAACTGGATATCACCCGCAGCCAGCCCTATACCGAAAAACCCACCGGAGACCTCTTTGAACTCGGCATCAACTGCACGTGGGAAGGCAAGCTCGAAGCTCTGGTCGGTTTTCTGGCGGAACTACAGCTACAGGGGGCAAAATATGATGTTCGCACTCTGAATGTTTCCCCGGCCGGAAACAACACCGGACGCCTTAAAGGCAATATGGTGATTCAATGCGCGTTCACCCGCAAACCCAACGCCGGACAAGCCAACTGATGGAAATTGAAACCATTCCCACCGGTGCCTTTCAGGAAAACTGCTACCTCGTCTGGAACACGGCCAAGCAGGCAGCCGTTATTGATCCCGGTGCCGATGCGGAAATCATTCAACAGGTGCTGAACCGGTACGGCTTAACGGTCGCTGGTTATATTTTAACCCACACCCACGCCGATCATATTAATGCGCTGGCTGACCTGCATAAAAAATTTCCCGCCCCGGTTGCGGTTCATTCGGACGATCTGGCCTGGGCCTTTGAACCGTATAATCAGATTCCGCCCTATTACCCCGTACCGGCAAAACCGCAGGTTGATGATTTCCTCCGGCTCGAATCCGGAAACGACTGGGAATTCATCGACCTCTATTTTCAGTGCATCGAAACTCCCGGCCACACTCCCGGCTCCTGCTGTCTGCTCTTTCCCGAAGGAAATTTCCTGCTGACCGGCGACACCCTGTTTAAAGGCTCCTGTGGCCGAACGGATCTTCCCGGCGGCGACTCCCGCAAACTGAAAGCATCGCTGAACAGGCTGAAACAATTGCCGGATGAAATCCGCGTATTTCCCGGCCACGGCCCCGATACCACCATCGGCATCGAGCGGCTGACCAACTTTTACATGCAGTAGCCGCGAATTCGAACCGGCCCTGCCCCGCGTCAAAAAGGATTCAACTCCCCGATAATTCCCAGCCCTTTAAGCGTCAGTTTCGGGTCGATGATTGCGGGAACATCCCAGCCGCTGAAAATCCACCCTGCATATCCGCCGGTGCAGCAGACGGGCAGATCGCTGATCCCGAAATCCGCTTTAAGTGCATTGAGAATTTCGCGAACCATTCCGCGGTAACCCAACCGCGCGCCGATCTGCATGGCCTGTTTTGTGTTCCGCCCGACAACGGACGTTGTTTTTACCGGCTCAACGTGCGGCAGCAGCGCGGTTTTTTCCGCAAGGTAATCAAACATCAGCGGCAGACCGGGGCAGATAATTCCGCCGATGTAACCCTTCGTTGAATCCAGCACGTCGAACGTTAAAGCGGTGCCGAAATCGCAGACGACGGACGGCGCTCCAAAAAGTTTTGCAGCCGCCGCCGCATTCGCCAGCCGATCCGCCCCTATTTTTTCAGGATGGGGATAATCGATCGGAACACCCAGTTTGAGCTGGTGCGACAAAAAAAGGGGCTCAGAAAATCCGGCCGATTTCACAATCCGTTTCCACCGGCTATTCACCGGCGGAACCACTGACGCAATGATAACCGCATCGACCGGTTTAACGGTAATCAGCGGCAGAACTTCATCGGTCGATTTAAACCGCGACCTGCACCGCCCGACATTCGAAACCCGCCCGTTGCGGTAATACCCCACCGACGTGCTCGTGTTGCCGATATCTATGACCAAAAACGTGCTCATCATTTTTACCGCAGAGGCTCTGAGACTCGGAGAAAAGGAACTGCCCCCGTGTCTCCGTGTGAAACATGTTTACTCCACAAAATCCAACGCCAAATCAATGGATGGCGCGGAGTGGGTTAAAGCTCCGACGGAGATGGCATCGACGCCGGTCTGGGCAATGTCATAAATGGTTTTGAGCGTAATTCCGCCGGAAGCCTCGGTTTTACAAATGCCTTTGCAGAGGGCGACGCATTCGCGCAGCACGGGCGGCGGCATATTGTCGAGCAGCACCCAGTCGGGCTTCGTTTCGAGCGCTTCTTTCAGCTGCTCAACGGTATCGACTTCAACTTCGATTTTAAGCTTGGGATAGCGCGCGCGCGCGGCGGCCACGGCTTCGCCGACACCGATGCCGTGTGTTCGCTCCCACGATGCGAGATGGTTGTCTTTAATAAGCACGGCATCGAACAGACCGTAGCGGTGATTTACGCCGCCGCCGCAGCGAACCGAATATTTTTCAAACGGGCGCAGTAGCGGGGTGGTTTTACGGGTGCAGAGCAGGTCCACGGCGGGATTTCCGGCGGCTTTGACATAGCGGGCGGTAATCGTCGCGACGCCGCACATACGCTGGATAAAATTGAGCGCGGTGCGTTCAGCGGTCAGTATGCTTTTGGCCGAACCTTTAATCACCAATACATTGGTCATGGCTTCAACCGCATCGCCGTCGGCAACGCATGCCTCGATTTCAAGGTTGGGGTTGACCTGTAGAAAAACCTCTTTGGCGACGCCGACGCCGGCAATCACACAGGCTTCGCGCGCCACCATATGCGCCTCAGCGTAAGCTTCCGGCGGAACAAGCGACTCCGTCGTTACATCCACACCGAGGTCGCCGAGGTCTTCGCGCAGTGCCAGCGCGATGGATTCTTTTACTTCGGGTCTTTTAAAAATATCCGGCAGTTCCATTTGCATCCTTTAGTTTCCCTGCATTTCTTTCATGCAGGTTTTGCCCGATCCCATCAGCACACTGATCGGCTTCAGGCCTTCAATATTTTCACACACAATTTTAATGGCCGCAGCAATCGGAACCGAAAGCAGCGCGCCGACAATTCCCCACAGCCAGCCGAAAAACACCAGTGAAAGCAGAATCACAACCGGACTCAGATTGAGGTTATCGCCCATAATTTTCGGCTCAACAATATTGCCCATGGTCATCTGAATAATGAGCAGAACAACGGCGACGAGCACCGCCATCCAGCCGTTGGGATAAAACTGAACCACGGCCAGCAGGATCGGCGGAATGGAGGCGAGAATGGAGCCGATGCTCGGAATAAAATTAAGGAAGAAGGCCAGTGCGGCCCAGGTGAGGGCAAACTCGACTTTGATGACGGAGAGCGCGGCCCAGACCAGTATCCCCGTCACCCCGCTGATGGCGACTTTGACGATGAGATACTGCCCGATCTGTTTGGAGATGGTTCCGGTTACTTTTGAAAATATCCGGGCGCGTTCGACCGGGAAGGCCTTTTTGATTTTGTACTGAAAGTAGGGTTTGCCCAGCAGCATGAAAACGAGAAAGATTAAAACGAGTGTCAGGTGGCCGAGAAAGTTGGCGACATTGCCCGACGCCGTCAGCAGCCGTTTTCCGATCTCGCGCGTCCAGTTAATATCCGCAAATGCCGTTTCCGGAACGTCGATCCGCTGCGAAAGGTTATACATGACGTCGTTGTGAATCACCATCAGCCGCTCGGCATAATTCTGGTATTCCGCGGCAAACGACTGCACGCGTCCGTACAGGAAAATTCCGCTCAGATAACAGACAAACAGGACGAGCAGAAGAACAAAAAAAACCGAAAGACCCAGCGGTACTTTTTTGCGTACCAGATAGGTTACAACCGGGCCGCAGATATAGGAGAGCAGCCACGCGATCATTAACGGGATCAGCACCGACTGCGCCGCCCTAAATGCCGTTGCCACCGCAAAAACAACCAGCACACTCAGCAGGCCGACTATTAGACTCGATCTTTTCATATTAACGTTAAAATCCCTCTTGGATGTGCGCGTATTGATAAACCACATCGCCGCGCATTGAAAGTGGATTTAAAGGCGGATGGTTAAAAGGTCGAAAGGCCGGTGCGCTCCATCATCCAGGCGCGCAGTCTGCGGCGGACGGAAGGGTCGGCATACGTGGCATATTCGGTCGTGAAAAACCTTTCATCCGGGTTGCTCCACCACCGGTCAAAGGTTTCGCGGGCCCGTACGGCGCAGTCGTGCATGTTCGGAACGGTCACCGCCAGGTTACATTCGGCGTTGTAGTCATCCATATTCCGCCGCGTGTAATTGCACGATCCCAGCAGCAGCGTTGCGGTTTCATCGGCATGTTCAACATAGAGCATTTTCACGTGGCATTGCTCGCCGTGCGTATCCGCCCAACGCAGCGCGATCCCGGCATCTGTCAGCCGTTTTGCCGACTGCCGGTTCGGTATCCCGTTTTTAATCCGCCCGAAGGCATCCTTCGCCGGATCGAGAATAACCCGCACATCCGCCCCTCGTTTTTGGGCGTTAATAAGCGCCTGAATGACGTCTTTGTGGGAGAGGTAAAACATCGCCAAATCAACCCGTTCTCCCGGTTCCGCGGCATCAAGCAACCCGAGCACTCGCTCGCGAATCCGCCGTTCGGTTAACAGTTCCAGCCGGTAGCCGGCTTCGCTTTTCCCGTCGTTCACCTGCGAAATATCGAACGGTTTTGCACCCGACATTTTTAAAATCGCCGATTCCGATTCGCAGGCCATTTTCATACCCGCGCCATCCACCCGCAATGCGACGTTCCAATGCGCGCTGCTGCCGCTGTGCGGATTCGCGCTGGTGATCAGCAGCGTTTTTTCGGTCACAACAACCTTCCGGTGATTGGCCTTAAAATTGAGCAGCTTCATCATACTGCGCGCCGAAATCCGCCCTTCGCCCATCGGGTTGACCAGCACATTACCGGGGGAAACGCCAAACGGTTTGGCGAATATCCGCCAGCCCACGGAATAAAGCCGGTTGCTGTCGCGCATCGGGTTATGATCCGTCCAAACCACATTCACCCCGGCCGCTTCCATTGCACTGAAAAGCGGGGATTCGATGGAGCCGTAAACCGTATTCACCGGATCGGAAATAAAGGTGATCGCAACGCCGGGATCGGCGGCTTTTTTGGCAATAATCTTATCGGCGAATTCACGGCTTAAATTGGTCAGTCCCGGGCCGGGTTCGTAAAGGAATTCATTCATCAAAAAGAAGTCGATCAGCACAAACTGTTCAGCTTCGTCAATAATCTGAAAAACCTCGCTGAAAATCTCCTGTTTCACCTGCCGGTTGCCGCCGGCGTCTGTCCAGGTTTCATCGACCAACAGCTTTACATTTTCGGCGCGGGTTTCGCCCTGATAGGCCAGCCCCAGTTCGTCATGTTTTGAACACCCGGCGAACAGCATTGAAGAAGCTAAAGCCAAATTTTTCATCGCAACACCAAAGCGCATTCGCCCTCCTGATTGGAATGAACGGTAACAGAGCACCGGCAAAATGAAAAACACCGTATCGCCGCAAAAGCAAAAAACCGGAAACCGCAACGGGTTCCCGGCTTTCAAGCATTCTTTTCGGTCGCTGTTTAGTAGCGGTAATGCTCCGGCTTGAACGGGCCGTCTTTCGGAATACCGAGGTATTTGGCCTGTTTCGCGGTGAGCTGATCGAGTTTTACACCGATCTTTTCGAGGTGGAGGCGCGCGACCTCTTCATCGAGAATTTTCGGCAGGGTGTAAACACCGACCGGATATTTGCCCGGATTGCAATAGAGCTCCATCTGTGCAAGCACTTGGTTGGTGAAGCTGTTGGACATTACAAAACTCGGGTGACCCGTTGCGCAGCCGAGATTTACCAGCCGGCCTTCGGCCAGCATAATAATGTTGCGGCCTTTCGCCACCGAAATCACGTCAACCTGCGGCTTGATATTGGTCCACTTATATTTCTTCATTTTTTCGACCTGAATTTCGGAATCGAAATGACCGATGTTGCAGACGATCGCCATATCTTTCATCTGCTTCATGTGGCGCTCGGTGATCACATCGCAGCAGCCGGTGGTGGTGACGAAAATATCGCCGATTTTACAGGCGTCATCCATGTTCATCACTTCATAGCCTTCCATTGCGGCTTGCAGTGCGCAAATCGGGTCGATTTCGGTGATGACGACGCGCGCGCCCTGCCCTTGCAGCGACTGGGCGGAACCTTTGCCGACGTCGCCGTATCCGGCAACCACGGCGATTTTACCGGAAAGCATTACGTCAGTTGCGCGCATAATTGCGTCAACCAGCGAGTGGCGGCAGCCGTAGAGGTTGTCGAATTTGGATTTCGTGACCGAATCATTGACGTTGAAGGCGGGGAAAAGCAGCTCGCCCTTTTCAAACAGCTGGTATAACCGGTGGACGCCTGTGGTCGTTTCTTCGGAAACACCGATAATCTCTTTCGAAATACGGGAGAAACGGGTCGGATCCTTTTTCAGCGCCTTTTTCAACTGCGCGTAAAGAATACCCTCTTCGACACTGCCCGGTTTTTTATCGAGAATAGAGGGGTCTTTTTCAGCTTTCACGCCGAGCAGCACAAACAGCGTTGCATCGCCGCCGTCGTCGAGAATCATATTCGGGCCCTGTCCGTCGCCCCAATCCAGAATGCGGTCGGTGTATTCCCAGTACTCTTCCAGTGTTTCACCTTTAACGGCGAAAACGGGGGTGCCGGTTTTGGCAATCGCGGCGGCGGCGTGATCCTGCGTCGAAAAAATATTACAGCTCGCCCAGCGGACTTTTGCGCCGAGTTCCTGCAGGGTTTCAATCAGCATCGCCGTTTGGATCGTCATGTGAAGCGAACCGGTGATACGCGCGCCTTTGAGCGGTTTTTCTTTGCCGTATTTTTCGCGCAGCGCCATCAGGCCGGGCATTTCGTATTCAGCCAGCTCCATCTCTTTGCGCCCGAATTCCGCCAGACCGATGTCGGCAATTACATAATCCTGTGCTTTTTTCGCTACGGCTTTTTTCTTTGCCGCTTTCTTTTTTCCTGCCATGGGAATCTCTCCTGTATTTTAGATTTCAACACCAAGGCCGCAAAGGTCGCGAAGAGGCTCACTTGATTTGCGGACTTTGCGCCCTTCTGTTAATTAAATTTTTCTTTTGTTCCGACAACGATCAGCACCGACAAATCCGGCGTCGAGCCCGGCAGCGAATCGGCGACAAGCGGCTGTATTCCCGCCCCGGCGAGCCATTCGCGTATTTCAATCGGATCAAATCCAAGCCACTGATCCGCCCATTCGTCGCGCGTCCATTCGTGTTCGTGGCGCACCAAATCGAGAATCACCAGCTGACCGCCGGGTTTCAGCCCGGCCGCCGCCGTACGGATCACATCCTCCGGGTTCGAAGTGTGGTGCAGCGACTGACTGATAAACACCGCATCAAAATCTTCCCCCGTCAAATTCAGGTTTTCCAGATTACTGACCCGCAACTCCAACCGATTGAGCACATTCTGTTCGGCGGCCTTTTCGGAAACCAGTTTCAGCATTTTTTCCGACTGGTCGTATAGCACCACTTTTTCGGCAAAGCGGGCCAGCAACAGCGCCAGCGCCCCCTCGCCGCAACCGAGATCGGCCACCCGCTGCCCCGAAAAACCGGCCGCCAGACCGGCCGCCAACGCCTGCCATCCGCCGCCCGGTTCCGTGAGCGAGCCGTAACGCCCGGCGATTTCATCGAAAAATTCACGGCTCTTTTTCCGGCGCAGATCCAACACCCGCTCCACCGCCGCTTCATCCCGGTTCGCCACCGGAATATCCTTCAGCCGCTCATTCAGAATCCGGGCAAACGCTGCGTCACGGAAAAGCTCGCCCCGGTTGTAATACACCGAAGTACCGTCCCGCCGCGCCGAAACAAGCCCGGCATCCCGCATCGGCTTCAAATGGCGGCTTACCGTCGATTGCGGCATTTCCAGCGCCTGCACCAGTTCAGCCACCGAAAGCTCCGCCTGATCGATCGACCGCAGAATCCGCAGCCGCCCCTCGTCCGCCAGCGCTTTAAAAATATCGAGAATATCACTCATTATTCATTTATCCGAATTTCCGGATAAAAGGATATTTCCCCTGATATGTCAACGCTCTTGCTCGGAAACATGAAATGGAAAATGTCGGCGTCAGGCAATAAGGCCCAAACGCTTGTTACACTTGATGTGACGATCGTCAGATTAAGTGCAACAAATGCAAATTGGGCACAAATTTCCGCAAAGATTCCGTCGTTAACAAAAATCGTGCTTTCCGCTTGTTTTTGAACGCCCCAGCCCCGACTTTGTCTGGCTTACTCTTTAAGGGAAATATGAACGGAAACTCCATTTTGCTCGGCCGCGTTTACGGCATCCCGATAAAGATCAGTAAAACTCTGCTGATTCTGATGCCGGTGTTTGCCCTGATGTACGGGCGGCAGGATTTCTTTTTCGGGCTCGCGATTGTGATCGGAATTTTCACCAGCGTGGCGTTGCACGAACTGGGGCACTCGCTGGTGGCCATGCGGTTCGGAACCCATGTGCAGGAAATAGAGCTGGGTATTCTGGGCGGCGCGGCGAAAATGTCGCGCATTCCGGTCCGACCGAGAGAGGAAATACTGGTCGCGCTGGCGGGTCCGGCAGTCAGCCTCGCGATCGGCCTGTTCGGGATCTTTTCGGTTTCACCGACTGTTTTTGTAGTGGGCGCCATCAACCTGATTCTTTGCGGGTTTAATTTACTGCCCTGTTTTCCGATGGACGGAGGGCGTGTTTTGCGCGCGGTTCTTTCCATCAAAAAAGGGCGGGTTGAGTCAACGCGGATTGCGGTGCAGATCGGGAAATATTTTTGCGGCCTGTTCGCCATTTACGGTCTGTTGAATCTGCACCTGATTCTGGTGTTTATCGCCGTGTATATGTGGCAGGCCGGGCAGATGGAATACCGGATGATTCTGCTCGAAAATCAGGCCAACCGGTTCAGCGGATTCCGCGAGGGGCAGCTGGATATTGATGTCAGCCCTCCGCCCTATGCCTCCGGCGGCGGAAACGCAGGCTCAAACTGGGCGGATAGAATCCGGCGGTGGTTTAAGGCGAATCCGTGACGGTGCTGAAATCAGCAATATTCCTTCAGCCGTTCGGTCAGTGTTGTGGTGCGGTCGCGCGCTTCAGCTTTGACGATGGCGAGATTCAGCGCCTTTTTTGTGCCGACAATGATGACGAGTTTTTTCGCGCGGGTTAAGGCGGTGTAAATCAGGCTGCGCTGAAGCAGGACAAAATGCTGGGTGTGCATCGGGATGACCACGCAGGGATATTCACTGCCCTGACTTTTATGGATGGTGATGGCGTACGACAAAACCAGTTCATCCAGTTCGCGGAAATCATACACCGTTTTCCGCCCGTCGAAATCAACCACCAGTTCACCGGCTTCGTCATCGATGGAACGAATGCGGCCGATATCTCCGTTATACACATCCTTGTCGTAATCGTTCTCGGTCTGCATCACTTTATCGCCGACTCGGTATTTAATGCCGAAGCGTTCCACCTCTTCGCCGCGCGGGTTCAAAAGCTGCTGCATCGTCACATTCAGATTTCTGGCGCCGAGATCGCCCTTCTGCATCGGCGTCAGAATCTGGATATCCTCCATCGGATCAAACCGGAATTTTTCAGGGATCGATTTTTTGACCAGTTTACCGACGAGTGCCAGCGCCTTTTCGGGATCGTCCGCTTCGACAAAATAGCAGTCACCCATTTCCCCCTCTTCCGGGAATTCCGGTTTTTTACCCTGATTAATCAGATGCGCATTGGTGACAATCCGGCTGGTGGCCGCCTGCCGGAAAACCTCATTCAGATGACCGACCGGTATTTTCTTTGACGCGATAATATCCTGCAACACCTTGCCCGGCCCGACCGACGGCAGCTGATCCGCGTCTCCGACAATTATCACCGCCGCATGCAGCGGAACCGCATCGATTAATTGCGACGCTAAAACCACATCAACCATGCTCGATTCATCGACAATCAGCACATCGCATTCGAGCGGATTATCGCCGCGGTGAATAAAACCGCCCGTTCCCGGATTGTACTGCAAAAGCCGGTGAATGGTTTTCGCCTCCATTCCCGTCGTTTCCGCCATCCGTTTTGCAGCGCGTCCGGTCGGGGCGCAAAGCGACACCCTCATTTTTTTCGCCGTCAAAACCATCAGCACCGAATTGACCAGCGTGGTTTTACCAACGCCCGGCCCGCCGGTGATCACCATCACTTTCGATTCGACCGCTGTTTTCAGTGCCTGCCGCTGTGCGCTGGCCAGTTCGATTCCGGTCTTTTTCTGCACCCAATGGAGCGCCTTTTCAAAATCAATCGGCGGACAGGGATGTTTCCCCTGCTGCAATACGCTCAGTTTTTTCGCCAGTTCAATTTCGGCAAAATAGAGCTTCGGCAGATAAATCAATTCATCGCCCTGAAAATTTGCCCGCTGAATCAGGCGGTCGGCTTCAATGGAATAGGCCAACGCCCGTTCAATAATTTCGAGATCGATTTCCAGCAATCCCGCCGTTTTTGAAAGCAGGTCGTTGCGGTTGTACGCACAGTGGCCGCTCGCGGTCAGTTCGCCCAAAACATATTCCAGCCCCGCCCGCGCGCGCAGATCCGAATCCTTCGCAATCCCGAGTTTCATCGCAATCTGATCGGCAATCAGGAACCCGATTCCGCGGATATCGCGGGCCAGGCAATACGGATCGCGCTGAACAAATTCAATCGCTTTGTCGCCGTAAATTTTATGAATACGGAATGCGCGGGTGGTGCTGATTCCGTGGCTGAAAAGGAACGACATAATCTGCCGTACATTTTTCTGCTCATCCCACGCCTGTTTAATCCGCTCTTTGCGGAGTTTTCCGATACCTTCCACTTTCAGCAGTTTGCCCGACTGCGTTTCAATCACATCAAAAACATCGCGCCCGAAAGCCTTAACCAGCCGCGCGGCATATTCCTTGCCGATCCCCTTAACCAGCCCCGACGCCAGATATTTTTCAATTCCCTCCAGCGTGTCCGGTTTCGACATCCGCATCTTTTCCGCTTTAAACTGCCGCCCGTGCCGCGGATCCATCAGCCACTCGCCGTCCGCCGCCAGCCATTCGCCTGCATTGATCGTCGGAACCGTGCCGGTCACCGTGACCAAATCCTTATGGCCGCGCACCTTCACGCGTAAAACGCAAAAGCCGTTTTCCTCGTTCCGGAAAACGACCCGCTCAATCTGACCGTCCAGTTTATCCATCGGATTAATGAAGAATGGAGAATTTAGAGCCTACGATTACCTATTTAAAAAAGGCGCCGATTGAGGCCCATGATTCTACATTCAAAAATCTTAATTCTACATTCCTAATATTTCTTCTCGTACTCGCCTTTGCCCGTCTTTTTATAGGTCGTAAAACCCGCGTTTTTAGCACGGTCGTGCAGCCCGCTTTCCGAGCGCCCGACGCGCGGAGCCGATAATTGCCGCACTATTTTCGCCCCGCATTCCGGACAGATTTCCAGTGCAGGCGTTTCAATCTGTTCAACCACCTCAAATCCGTCCCGGCAGTGGTTACACGCCTTTTTCGGATCAACGGCGGCATATTCACGAATCGGCATCTTCACATCCTCTATCGATTTAGAAACTATCCGTTCCGCTCAGCGGAACAGCGCCCTACTGTATCTTTTCCGCTCCGGATTTCAACCGGCGGCGTTCACTGAAAATCAAAAAACGTGGTTGCGCAGCCGGAGCTCGACCGGATGCGGCTGAAGGTAATACTGCTCGGAAAGATACGGTTCGCGGTATTTCCGGATATAATGGTTCAGCAGCGTAACGGGCACAATCAGCGGAAAATCGCCCTGTTTATAGCGCCCGATCGTTTCAACCAGCTCCTGTTTTTCATCCGGCTGAAGCTCCTTTTTAAAATAGCCCGCCAAATGCTGGAGCACATTGGTATGTTTCGACACCGTCGCCCTCAATTGAAGCGCATCCATCAGCTGCTCAAAATAGGCCGACTGGATCTGCGGAAGGTCGTGCCCTTTCATATCCGCCACAATCCGCCCCATCTGCCGGTAATGCGGAATACTGTGCGACATCAGCAGATATTTATGCCGCTCGTGAAACTTCACCAAACCGCCCCGCGTCGGGTTTTCGGCCAGCATTTCGCGCCACCGTTTCAGCGTGAAAACCCGCTCAATAAAATTTTCACGCAGGGCCGGATCATTCAGCCGTCCCTCCTCCTCCACCGGCAGATACGGAAAATGATTCATAAACGCGGCGGCAAACAGGCCGCGGCCCGCTTTAACCGGCATCCCGTCCGCCTGATACACCTTCACCCGGAACGCCCCGCTGCTCGGCGAACGGCTTTTAAAAATAAACCCGCACAGTTCCTCCTTTTCCAGCTCCGCCACCCGCTTTTTGCACCAGTCTTTCATCGGCTCCGTCAGATCCCGGCGGGTTTTCCCCGTCATCAGGCGCGGATGATCCGGATCGCCCTCCAGCCGCATCGTTTCACGCGGCACGCCCAGCCCCAGTTCAAACTCCGGGCAAACGGGAACAAACTCAAACCACTCCCCCAGCGTTCCGGTGATATAACTGTCCAGCTTGCTCTGCCCGTCATACCGGACTTTTTCGCCCATCAGGCAGGCACTGACACCCATCCGTATTTTATCCATCATATCCCTCCTTCGCGCAGCATTCAGAAAACCTTACATCAAAAACAGAACCCGAAAACAAAACCGGGGGGATGGGGGCGCGGGGGAAGGGGGTTAAAAACGACCGACCAGCTTGATTTCCCTTTCGAGCGCAAACCCGAATTTCGCCTCAACCGCCGCGATCATCCTTTCCGTCAGCTCAAACACATCCGAAGCCTTCGCCCCCGCATCCGCAATAATAATATTCGCGTGCTTCTCAAAAAGGCGCGCACCGCCGACCCGGAAATTTTTCGCGCCGGCCTCCTCCAAAAACCAGCCCGCCGCCTGCCGGCGCTCGGCCGCCGAAGTCGGTTCAATATTCCGGAAAACGCTGCCCGCACACGGGTTCTCTTTCCAGTTAGGGTGTTTTTCGCGCCGCAGCTCCATAATACGATCGCGCTCTTTCTGCATCATTTCCCGATCGGCGGGAAGCAGCTTCAACACCGCTTCGAGCACCACCGCGCCGGTTTGCTTCAATTTGGAAGAGCGGTATTCAAACGCCAGCTCCGCCACAGAAAAATCGCGAACCGAACCATCCAGCTCCATCAACCGAACCGATTTCACCACATCACCGATCTGCTGACCAAAAGCACCGGCATTCCCCGCAATCGCACCGCCGACGGTTCCGGGAATTCCGCTGCAAAACGAAATATCGCCCACTCCGTTTTCAATCGTCAGCCGGGCGAGATCGTCCACCAGCGTATTTCCGGAAACGCGCACCCGATTGCCCTCAATTTGAACATTCGGTTGTTTTTCCGAGCAGTAGCGCAGTACCACCGAATCCAGCCCTTCATCCGAAACCAGCAGGTTGGATCCCTGCCCGATCACCATAAAATCAACCGCCCGTTCAACCAACACCGACGCGGCTGCCAGCAGTGTTTCCGCATCCGGGCAATCGATCAGCGCCGGGCATTCCCCGCCCAGTTTAAAGGTGGTGTAGTTCCGCATTTCCGCATCGATAACAATAGAAGCATTCGATGGAAGGGCTTTGAGCAGTGAGTCTGTGATCATGGTTTATTCCGCAAAATTCTCGCCATGCTAATCACCCGTCCGCTAATTTCCAAGCCGACATGACCAAAGAAATCACATCCGCCACCAATCCGTTCGTAAAACACCTCCGCGCACTGGCCACCGCAAAAAAAACGCGGCAGGAATCCGGCACCTTTATCGTCGAAGGCTGGCGCGGCATAAAAACCCTGCTCGAACACAAAAGCACGCTGTGCAAACTCGAACAGCTGGTGATTTCACCGGAATGGGAAAATGACGAACGGCTGCCGAAAAACATCGAAACCACCCTTTTGCCCGACCACCTCTTTGAAAAAATATCCGATGTCCGCAGTGCGCAGGGCATTCTCGGAATTGTCCGCAAAACAGAAACTGAAAACACACTCCCGGAAAGCGGCTGCTATCTTCTGCTCGACAACCTGCGCGACCCCGGAAATTTAGGCACGCTGATTCGCTCCGCCGTCGGCGCCGGGTTTGACGGCATCTTCCTTTACGGCGAATGCGTCGAACCCGAAAACCCGAAAGTGATCCGCGCAACGATGGGCGCTTTTGCCTTCTGCCCGGTTTGCCCGATTTCTAAGGGTGAAATCGCCGAGCTTTTAAACAGCGGATTCGATCTCGCCGTCACTACCGGCCTCGGCGGAGAAAACCTTTACGAATCCGATTTCAGCGGAAAAACCATTCTGGCCATCGGTTCCGAAGCACACGGCATTTCCGACGAACTCTTCGAGCTGGCCACAAAAAAGGTCATGATTCCCTTACAGCCCGAATGCGAATCACTCAACGCAGCCATCGCCGGCAGCATCTGCATGTTCCAAATAAAGGCACAAAAAATACGGCACTGAAATCCAGCGCCGCATCCGGTTTTCACGGTTCAGTCTGACGAATCGTCCAGGTAGGGCGGTTTCGATGAAACCGCCGCCACGGCTGAACATTACGGCGCTTTCATCGAAAGCGCCCTACCCTCACCCTGTCACAGGGTTCGTTCCACAATCAGTCGAATATAACGCTGTTGAGGAGCGCCGCTTCCGGCCCAGAAACGATACTGAACTTCTTCCATTTCGGCCGAACCGATATCGTTGGTGAACATGCCGTTCACATAAAGCGGCATCCAGCTGTCAGAAACCAGTTTGGTTTTATATTCAACGCCATAGTTCACTTTGGCAGCGGCCGGATCTTTAAACTGCGGAACATAGAAGTGTCCGTTCTGATCCGCCGTAAATGCTAGCCGCACTTCCCCCGCAACGGAGTCATACCGATTTCATATAGGATTTAGTATAAATATGGATGACCGTCTGGTATGCTTTCCGCATGAGACCTAAACTGAAAATTACCGGGCCGGGAACGCACCAGCAGGTGCGGGATGCGTTTATGAAGGAAACAAATCCCAAACGAAGACGGAAGCTCCAGACGATCCGTCTCGGGTTTATGGGCGAACATACGTCCGAACAGATCGCGCAGATCGTGGGCTGTAGCAAGGGCAGCGTAACGAACTGGGTGCGGGCTTATCGCGACGGCGGTTTAGCGGGCCTGCTGGAGACCAAATATAAGCAGGGCCGTCAGCCCGCGCTCGGCGATGCGGTGGTCGCCGAGCTGCTTGAAGGGCTCGAACAGGGACGCTGGAAGCGGATCAAGGAGATCCGCAAATGGCTCGCGGATGAGCATCGTATCGGGCTGTCGTACCGGGGGGTGCACTACTGGCTCGAAAAGCTCGGCGCATGTCTGAAGGTGCCGAGGAAAAGCCACGTAAAAAAAGATGAGGGCCAGTCCGTCCGCTTCAAAGAGGGGCTGGCCCGTAAGCTCGCAACGCTCGGCATCGATACCCGTAAACCGTTCCGCCTGTGGGTTGCCGACGAACACCGCTACGGGTTGATCAGCACCCTGCGCAGATGCTGGACCTTACGCGGGGTGCGCCCGTGCGCGCCGTATCACACGAAGTATCAATGGGGCTATGTCTACGGCGCCCTCGAAGTGATGACCGGCCGCAGCGAATTTCTTTATACCCCGTCGGTCAATCTGGGATTGAGCCTGACGTTTCTGCGCCAGATCTCCCGCAGCGAACCGGACGCCGAACATGTCGTGATCTGGGACGGCGCCGGCTTCCATCAGAAAAAGCAGCTCGGCGCGCTGCCGGACAATATCCGCCTGATTGCCCTGCCGCCCTACAGTCCCGAACTCAATCCGATCGAACAGCTCTGGGATCAGGTCGCCGTGGCCTATGCCAACCGGGCCTATGAAACACTCGATGAAATCGAAGCCGACATCAGCACCGCGCTTCGCCCGTTCTGGGAAAGCGCCGCTCCGGTTCTATCGTTGCTGGGTGCTAACAACTACCTGCTCTCTTCAGCAAACGCTTCCTAAGCGGTGAATATAATAATTCCTAACTGAATATGGTATCATTCGTCGGATTTCCGCCCAGTGCATATTCAATCAGATTCGCCTGCCCGTCGCCGTCATCATCACCAGCGGCACCCTCAATCAGACCGTGATCATATACGAACCGGTTAAAACCGGTAGAGGTAATGATGATCGGCTGGGTTCCGATATCGGCCAACTTTGTTCCTCCTTCATCGTTGAGGAGAACGAACAGGAAGTAAAAGTCTCCAGCGGTAAGACTGTCCGTCGGAATCAGATCCGTCGGCAGCGTAATGGTTGCGGTCGAAGTTCCGAATGCGGTATTCGCAACGGTTGTATCGAATACGGTTACATCGCGCACCACACTCCAGCCTGAATTCATCTGGCGCAGGAAATACTTAATTCCGGCAGCGTTTACGGTATTAGTCGGCCCCGCGCTGTACGTAACGCTCACCGGCAGATCTTCCCCGACCTCAAAAGACTGGTTTCTGTAGTTGTTTACATTGTCGAACGAAATACTTGCGGGGGGAGCGCTCTGCAATTTAATCAACACCGCCCAGTCTTCCGTTGCAGCAGATGGCGCATTCCCGAGCGAAACGGCGGTACCGCCGCTGACCGATGCCACACTGCCAATCTGAAGTGAACCGCCGTTACGCGGGTCAAACCAGCGCACATCAAATGTCCCGGAAACACCGTTTAAATCCAGAGAGACCGTACCGCCTTCAATCAGATAAACCACATAGGTTCCGGCACTGTCGGCCAGACAGTGTGAATCGGTGTTTCCGCTCAGCAGCGAGTCGGCATTGCTCATATTCCAGAACGGGATGTTTTCTCCATAGAAGAAATCATGCACGGCATAATCGGACGTTTCGAGCAGCCCATCGAAATGCGTGTAATCGTCGAGAGTTAAATC